>URVK01000104.1 GCA_900551305.1 uncultured Collinsella sp. | reverse complement strand
GGGCGTCTCCCCCACCGGCAAGCAGTCCACCGACAGCACGATTACGCTGACGGTCGCACTTTCTGGCTCGGGTTCGGGCTCTGGCTCGGGCACGGGCACGGGCGACGATTCCGGTACGACCAACTAGTCGCCACCCCACCGCTCATCACGGCTTTCGCCGCAAACATATTCGCTCACAGGCGCCCGCTTGCTCCCCCAGCAAGCGGGCGCCTCGTTTTTGACATGGCATGAACCAGAAGAGCCAGGCACCGTAGCGGTACCGGGCTCGATATTCCTCTGGTGCCCCCGGGCGGATTCGAAAACTCCCCCCGCGGGGAAATTGGTGACGCGGGTGTCGACGGCTCGAATCCGGCCTTTAGACCAGAAGAGCCCGGCACCATAGCGGTACCGAGCTCGATATTTCCCTGGTGCCCCCGGGCGGATTCGAACCGTCGACACCCGCTTTAGGAGGTCATGAGCTATTACCCTACCTGCGGTTTTTCATTTTCATCAATATCTCTGTTTCCGCAGGTAATTTAGCTATTCTGCCGTTTTTGCTCTTCTTGATTAGTTTTCTATTTCACCCTTTTTACACCCCTTTACCCCTTCATTTTGACTTGCAGGGGTGAAATTTTTGGGTTAGCCTCGGGGGCGAGGCCCTCAAAGCCCCGCCCCCGAGGCTAACCCAACGCACCACCCCTGGAGACCCATGGAAACCAGAATCAAACCCACAGCCAAAGGCACTTCCGAACCGATCAAGGGAAAACCCGGTTCCTTCCGCATCTACTTCTCTCTCGGTCGCGACCCCGAATCCGGCAAGAACGGGAAACGAGTCAGATACCTAAAGACGCCCAAGAGAACCATCCATTGCAAGAGCAAAAACCCGAAGAACTGGCCCGGTGAGGTGGCGAATGCGCTCGATGCCTACCGGAAGGAGCTGGAGACCTATGAACCGGCTAGCGACATGCCGACCACTGTTTCCGGATACGCCGAGGATTTCCATCGGCTCCGAGAAAGCTCCTTCGGCTCCCCTCTTTCTTTCCAAAGAGAGGAATATGACGTGCGCCATATACGCGAGCTGTTCGGCGACATGCCCCTCGGCGCACTGAGGCCCGACGAGATCAAACGGGCGTATGCCGAAGCGATCTCAACCGGAAGATTCACAGAGGCCGAGATTCGTCGTATCCACGTCAAGCTCAAACAGGTCATGCAGGACGCACTGGAGAATGAGCTAATCGAGCGCAACCCATGCATCAGCGTCAAACTCCCAAAGCCAGACCTTAGAGTGCGTAACTTCCTCCCACCCGACGAACTGCCCCGATTCACTAAATGCCTGCTATCCGAACCCATGGGGCCGATGACCGTCTGCACCATGCTCATATTCCACCTAGGACTCAGAAAAGGCGAGGCCCTGGGGCTCTGTTGGGAAGACTACGACCCCGAGGCGATGGAAATCAGAATCGTCCACCAGTACACCAATGACAAAACGCTCAGGGCACCCAAATCGGAAATGAGCAGGCGGATCCTGTCTATAGACTCTTCGCTAGCCGCGTATCTAAACGACTGGAAGATGCGGCAGCGTAACCTATTCGAGCAACGCGGGCTAAGACAGAGAAACTCTGACCCCATCGTTCACGCCCTCAGCCCGCATAAGGACGAAAACGGCAACCTTCACGTCAGTATCACCCGACCCGATGGACACAACTATTCACGCTGGTTCAGGGACTTCTGCGTCGACAACGGCTATGGCGAGTACGCCAACGTGACAAGCCAGTTCGAGCGCAACGGCAAGCTGCACACACGCGGCACCGGATACTCGGGTCTCGTCCCCCACGGACTGAGACACACGGCAGCGACGGCGCTCGTCGCAAACAACGTCGATTTGAAGACCGTTCAGGCGCGGATGGGACACGCATCAGCGAGTACGACGGCCAATTTCTACACCCACGCAATCAGAGCCAACGACCGCAACGCTGCCGAAGTCTTCGAAAAATTATCTGAAGGTAATGAAAATTAATACTCTCATAATTGTGTCACCAGATGTATACTGCAAATAAGGCCAAACAGAGAGGAGGTTATCAATGGCACTTACCACTGCGAGCAGCAAGCTGCGTTCGACGATTCTGTTCAACTCAAAGGATGAGCAGGTACTCTTCAAGCGCTCCAGCGCTGACCTCGCCGCGGCAAGGGGTCTCACCCCGTCTGCGCTCCTAGCGAGGCTTCCCATGGAGCAGCTGACGAGCTCGGATCTAGGCAGGTGGGCCGCGCAGCTCATCTATGCTGAGGATGGGAGCTGTCTCGACGCCTTCGAGGGCATGTTCGAGGACTGGAGCGCAATCCAGCCAGAAAATGATTGCCGCGACGTCATCAAAGGCTTTTTTGACTACTGTCATGAAGCAAGGATCTGCATCGACACCACGAGCGAGCGCGTTCATCATCTCCGCACTAACTGGGACAGCATTTGCCTCATTATGGAAGAGGCTGCAAAGATGCCCGAGTGCAATCTCGACGCACGTATCCAGGCTAAGACCGGCCGTGAACTCGAAACTACCCTGCAAGACCCTACAGCGTTGCTCGCCGTTACACCTTTGGTCTCATACATTCTCAACGCATGGGAGCACATCAAGGGCTATTCCTGCACTTACCGTGCTCTGCTCGATTTCGCCAACATCGGCAGATCATCCCGCAAGGGATACAGCGAGCCCGCAGAAGCTCGAATCAGCCTTCTGCACCTTATCGACGAATACGAGAAGAAAGGGGCTAATTAGTCGATAAGACCATTTTACAAACAAGCACCCGACTCCTCTCACTGTCGCCAAACATCGAAGAGGAGCCGAGCGCCCTACTAAAGGAGTTTATCATGCATCTTGCAGATGACCCCAAGACCGACGCCATCTCCGCAGGCATCAACCTGCGCCATGTCGGCACCAAGCGCATCATGAGCCGCCTGGACGTTCAGATCCTCACCGGCATCGGACAATCCAGCGCCATCAAGCTCATGAAGTCCACCAACCACTGCTTTAGCATCGCCAACCAGTACTTCGTCATGGAAGAGGACCTGTTCGACTACTTCCACAAGCTGGCAGAGGGGGCGAGCGAGTAATGCAGCGCCCGAACGCCAATCCCCTCGTCTTCGAGCTGGATGTGCTCGACGAGCACGTCCACGCCCTTCAGGAAGATAAGCCCATCGCCTCCTTCGGGCTCGACGCACTCAACAGCATCCTCGGCGGTGTCTACCCCGGGCTCAACTACGCAATCGGGACCGCCCCGGGCAAGGGCAAGACGACACTGGCACTCCAGGAGGCCGACAAGCTCGCGGCAGACGGGCACCCGGTAATCTACGTTTCCGCCGAGCTTCCCGCGCACAAGCTGATCGAGAAGAGTCTGGCGCGTCTCAGCGACGGCAAAGTCGCGTTGTCCGAGGTCTCCAGCTGCGCGACCCAGAATCACCCTAAGCACACGACTTTCGAGGCTGCACTCGACAAATATCGCACCCAGATCGCCCCCAATCTCTGCATCACCGGCCCGCTCAACACCGTGGAGCTCTCCAACCTCGTCGGGCTGGTAACACGCGAGCGCGGCGAGGTCCCCATCGTCTTCATTGACTACCTCCAGCTCCTCGCCTGCGGCGTCACGGCGGACCAGCAGTTCATCGACGAGCGATTGGCTATCACAGCATGCGTGAAAGGCCTCCGCGAAATCTCGAACCTCTATGGCTCTCCTGTCATCGCACTGAGCTCGACCACTCGCAAGTCCTACGATTCCGGGAAGTCGGCCAGGCCCAACCTCGCCATGTTCGGTGGTTCCTCCGCTGTCGAGTACGGCTTTGACTCGGTGCTCTACCTCGCCGATGACAATGACAAGCCCGAGTGGCCCTACGAGTCTCCCGCAACCGGCACGCCCCTCAAGCTCGTCGCCCTCAAGAACCGCTACGGCACGCTGGGCGAGTCCCGACTCGACTTCGACGGTGCACTTGCGAGTTTCCACGACAGGGGCTAGCCCATGCGTGGCAAAGCCAAGACCGCGCATATAAACGTCCGCATGACCGAGGAGGAGCGTGCCGCCATCACGGTGCGCTCCTCCTCTTTTGGTATGGCCCCATCGACGTTCATGCGCGAAGCCGCCCTCCTCATCGGTGAGAAGCCCGTCAGGATCGCCGACGAGGCGACGCTGCGGCAGCTTCTTCATCAGATGAAGAAGCAGGGCGGAAACCTCAACCAGGCCATCCGCACCGCAAACGCCTATGGCGTGGATACGCAGACGGCCCAACAGCTCGCGGAGGCCGTCCGTCTGGTATCGAGCACGGCCTCGCAGCTATCGAACCTCATCTCCAAGAATCGAGAATGATCATGAAAACCAAGATGCCCACAGCGCTCATATCATCTCTTCTCCTAGCGATCCTCGCATGCCCCGTCCTCGCCGTCCCCGTCGACGATTTCGTCGCCGGGACACCGTTAGGCGCGGCTGCGATTCCGTCGTCGTTCGGCGTGGATACCGTCCTCGGCTGGTGGCTCACGGGTGCGTTCACTGCTTGCCCGCTCGGAACCCTGCTGACCTTCCTCCTCGCCTTTTGCATCTGCGCTCTCATCGCCTACTCGACCACCCTCAACGCGAGGGCCGAGGACGGCGGCGTGCTCGGCGACGCCCACGTCAAGACGGGTCGCGAGGTCATAAAAGGGTCCATGACCTGGGACGGCTCGACGAATCCCTCGTCACGTGGGTTCGTCTATGGGTTCACCAAGTATCACGGCAAACCCTGCTATCTCTACGAGCCCAAGAAGATGGCCTTCGTGTCAGGGGCCACCGGGTCAGGTAAGAGTCGCTTCCTCTATCTCCCCTCAATCGACCTGCTCAGCTACGGCGACGCTTCCAACGGATCCGAACCCGCGACCCTAATCGTCTCCGACGTGAAAAACGAGCTCATAGAGCTGACAGGCGACGAGCTCGTCCAGCGAGGCTATCGCGTCCTGCTTCTCGACACGCAGCACCCCTATAGGGGACAGAGGTTCAACCCGCTCAAGCAGGTGCTCGACCTCCATGCCGAGGGACGCGACCAGGAGGCCGAGCAGGCGGCGGACGCCATCGCGGAGCTCGTGGTGCAGGACGACGAGAAAGACAAGGGCTCGCACTGGACCGCCTCGGCCAGGGGCCTGCTCTCGGCCCTGGTCCTGCTGGTCTCCATGTCCGACGAGTGTCCCGAGGAATCAAAGCACCTCGCGACCGTCTGCGAGGTCCTGGACCGCGGTACCGAGGCAGAGGGCGACGACCCATCCGAGCCCCTGAAAACCGTCTTCCGCTCGTTGCCAAGCGGACACCCCGCCAAGGGAAGGGCGTCCCAGTTCATATCCTCCGGCGGCAACGAGCTCAGGAGCATACTCTCGACGCTCAAGGTCGCCCTGCGCCCGTTCTCCTCCGCCCCGGTCGCCTGGATGACCTCCGGCTCCGACATCGACCCGCAAACGGTACTCACGGAGAAGAGCGCCGTCTTCCTCCACGTGCTCGACGAGGGCTCACCCTACAACTGCATCGCGGCGATATTCCTCTCGCAGCTCTGGGCTTCGGTCCAGGCGGTCGCGGACGTGAACGGCGGCAGGCTCCCCCGCCCCGTGCAGATACTCGGCGACGAGTGGGGCAACCTCCCCCGCGTCGAGTGCCTGCCCGCCCTCCTCAGTCTGGCGCGCAGCTACGGCATGTTCTGGGTCGGCGCGACGCAGGGCGTATCCCAACTCAATAAGTATGGCGAGAGAGACGGCCGCAGGAAGATCCTCGCGAACTGCGGTGTGAAGATCGCCATGAAGCTCGCAGAGGAGGAGGATCGCCGGTACTTCACCGAGCTCATCGGCAAGACCACGCGCCACACGCAGGGCACGAGCAGCGGCAGGGCCGCGTCGGGCACGTCCTCCTCGACGTCCTACAGCGAGAGCGCAGACGATGTGATACACACCTGGGAATGGCGCGGCATGGCCCCGGACCGGGACGGAATCATCGTCGTGAAGCACGCAGACAACGGGATGCCCGCGTGCCGCGCAGGGGTCTTCCGCTCCCCCGTCACGGACTGCACCAACACGCCAACGAAGGAGCACTTCGACCTCGGAACCCCCGAGCACGAGGCGGAGAGGCGTCGCACGTACCAGCGGCGGCGCGATGGGCCCACCCCCGCGGAGGGACGGCCTTCCTT
>URVK01000103.1 GCA_900551305.1 uncultured Collinsella sp. | reverse complement strand
TCGGCATACACAGGCTGCCATCGACGGCGCCAATCCGGCTCCTGCCGCCGCACTGGGCGAGCTTGGTCGTTGCTTCATTAAGCTCGGCCGTCCGGCGGATGCCGTGGAGACCTACCGCACGGCTATCGACTTTGCCGGCCCCCGCGACGACACGCGTGTGCTCAACGCCGGCATGGGTCAGGCGCTTTCTGCCGCCGGCCGTCCCTCCGACGCACTCGACGCCTTTAACGCCGCTACTGCCGATGGCATCTACCAGCTCACTTCCGAGCAGGCCGATGAGCTTGCCCGCGTGCATGATTCGCTTGCCGCGCTGTCTGCCCAGACGGCTATGGCCACGGCTCCGGCGCCCGCGATGGACGCTCCTGCCGTCGATCCGCTCGATCCTACGGGCGCGACCGGTCAGTTTATGCCCGATCCCTCGGACACCGGCTTCTTTACGCTGTCCGAGTCCGAGATGGTCCAGCAGGACCGTCAGGATCGTAAGCAGGCCAAGGTCCGTCGTCGCCATCGCCACACGGGTCTCAAAGTCTTCATCGTGCTGCTTCTGCTCATTTTGATTGCTGCGGGCGGTCTGGGCTTTGCCTACACGCGCGGCTTTGGCTTCCCCTCGCAGGAGTCGGTTATCACCGATCTGTTCCAGGCTGCCGGCGACGGTGACACCGCAAAGGCCGAGTCTTGCCTGGCCTCGAGCCTGTCCGAGGACGCCAAGTCGATGATCATCTCCTCGATTCCGCAGGGCGCCACCGTGTCCGTCGAGGGCATGGATCAATCCATGACCGAGACGACCGCCAAGGTCAAGGCTTCGCTGTCCAAGGGCGGCGAGCAGGAGTACACCGTCAAATTCGTGCGCTCCGACAATCATATCGGCTGGGCCGTTTCCTCGCTCGATATGGATTTCTCGGCTGCTGACAACTAGTAGTGACCTTATGGGATTTAGCTTTGCCCGGCGCTTCACCGCAAGTGAGGTGCCGGGCTTGCGCTAGTATCATGAGCTAGTAGTTTTCCAGCAATCATCCAACACATCAGGAGTTGCGTTGTTTTCTTTGATGGATATGTTCTTCGGTAGCTATGCGGGCGATCTTGCCATCGACCTCGGTACCGCAAATACGCTTGTCTCCGTGCGCGGCAAGGGCATCGTCATTCGCGAGCCCTCTGTTGTCGCCATCGACAAGAACGACGAGCGCATCCTGGCGGTCGGTATCGAGGCAAAGCGCATGCTCGGCCGTACGCCCGGCAACATCGTGGCCGTTCGTCCCCTGAAGGACGGCGTCATCGCCGACTTCGATGTTACCGAGGCCATGCTTCGCTACTTTATCGACAAGGCTTCCGAGAAGCGCTATCCGTGGACCCCGCGTCCGCGCGTTGTCGTCTGCGTTCCCTCCGGTGTCACGTCGGTCGAGAAGCGTGCTGTCTTTGAGGCCACGATCCAGGCCGGTGCTCGCCAGGCCTACCTGATCGAGGAGCCCATGGCTGCCGCTATCGGCGCCGACCTGCCCGTCGAGGAGCCCACCGGCTCCATGGTCATCGACATCGGTGGCGGTACTACCGAGGTCGCCGTTATCGCTATGGGCGGCATCGTCGTCTCGCAGTCCATCCGTATTGCCGGTGACGAGTTCGATCAGGCCATCCTCACGCACGTTCGCGATGCCTACAACCTGGCCATCGGCGAGCGTACGGCAGAGGACATCAAGATCAAGGTCGGTTCCGCCGTGCCGCTCAAGGACGAGCTCGACGTCGAGGTCAACGGCCGCGACGTGATCACCGGTCTGCCCAAGACTGTGCGCATCGAGAGCGAGGAGATTCGTCGCGCGCTCAACAAGCCGCTCGACGAGATGGCCAAGGCCGTCAAGGACGCACTCGACGCTACGCCTCCCGATCTTGCCTCGGACCTTATGTACTACGGCATTTTGCTGACTGGTGGCGGCGCGCTGCTGCGCGGTCTCGACGTGCGCCTGCGCGATGAGACCGGTGTTTCGGTCAACGTCAGCCCCACGGCGCTCGATAACGTCGTTAACGGCTGTGCCCGCGTGCTCGAGGCCAATGCGTTTGATGGCGGCTTCGTCCAGACCAATGCTTAATTTCCAAAAGGTGGATTCCATTTGGCACGATCTTCGGGTTTCTCCACAAATCTGAATACCAAGCGACAATCAACGGGTATGCGCCCGTTGATTGTTTTCAGCCTGATTTCGGTGTTGCTGCTCACGTTTTACATCCGCGAGGGCGAGGCAGGGCCGATTCATGCCGTGCGTTCGGGCGTAACGACGATTACCTCGCCGGTGCGCTTTGTGGGCTCGGCCGTGGCGGCTCCCTTCAATGCGATCGGCAACGTGTTCTCTAACCTTACGGCGTCGCAGGACACGCTTGACGATCTTAAGAAGCAAAACGAGGAACTGACCTCTAAGGTTGCTGAGCTCTCCGAGGCTCAAAAGACCGCCGAGCGTCTGGAGGGGCTGGTCGGCCTGCAGTCGACCTATAACCTCAAATCGACCGCAGCTCGTATTGTTGGTGCCTCGGGCGATGCCTGGACCTCGACCGTCACCATCGACAAGGGCTCTGCCGACGGCCTTACCATCAACATGCCTGTGACGAGTTCGGCCGGTGTTATCGGCCAGATCATCGAAGTCTCGGCCAAGACGTCCACCGTGCGCCTGATTGGCGACGAGAACTCGGGCGTGTCCGCTATGGTGCAGGACACGCGCGCCCAAGGCATGCTGCAGGGTCAGGCTGACGGCACGCTGCGTCTTGAGTACGTGAGCGTCGACTCCGATGTTAAGGTTGGCGACATCATCGTGACCTCGGGCATTGGCGGTGTGTTCCCCAAGGGTCTACCGCTCGGCACCGTCTCGTCGGTCGAGAAATCGGCAAACGACGTGTACTACACCATTGTGGTGCGCGCCCAGACCACGGCCGAGAACAACGAGGAAGTGCTGGTCATCACCTCGCTGACCGACGAACAGTCGGCCTCGGATGAGGACGTGAGCACGGCCAACAGCACGCCGCAGGGAACGTCGCGCGATGCTGCGACCAAGACGAAGGACGAGAGCTCGGATGACAGTTCCGACACGTCCGAGACGACCGATTCTGGCTCGAGCGAATAGGGGGCATGTCCATGGATCTACACGAGCAGGGGATGAGCTCCCGCACGTTTGTGATCGCCGCCATTGTGTGTGTGCTGCTGCAGGCAGGCCTGGCACCGCAGATCTCCATTGCGGGAGGTCGCGTCAACTTCATGATTATCCTGGTGTGCCTAAGCGTGTTCTCGGGCGACCCGACCCGTGCCGTCGTGTGCGGTTTTTGCAGCGGCTTGTTTTATGACCTGTCCGCTGCCGTGCCGGTGGGCGTTATGTCGCTCCTGCTGACCGTGGGTTCTTTTGCCCTGGTGCACAGCGCCGTCGGTCAGACGGGCGGTACCCCGAGTGCGCGCGGCGTCACCGTGGGCGCCTTTGCGCTCGTCATTAATGTGATCTACAGCATCATCTTGCTGTTTATGGGTTTGGAGACGAGCTTTGTCGTGGCGATCTTCGGCCATGCGCTGCCGTCCTCGATCCTGACGGGTCTGGTTGCCATTCCGTTTTTGATGTCCGGCGTCGTGCCGCAGTCCGGCTATGGATTCTCCGCACGTGGCGGACGCCAGACGGGTATGCGCTTTAAGCCCAAGACCCGCAAGCTCAAATAGGGGAGGCCCGTAGATGTCTTCCCAGATGACGGTTATTATCGCCGGTATCGTGCTGGTTGTGGCCATCGTGGTCGCGCTGGTCATCATGCGTCGAGGCGATTCCCGTTTTACCTACGATACACAGCATGGAACGGCCCCGCGCGCCACCGAGGGCGAGGGCAATACCGCGGCGACCGCCTTTAAGGGCCGCTTTTCCATCCTCACCACGGGTGTGGGCGCGATGTTTGCGGCACTTGCCGTCAAGCTGTGGGGCATGCAGATGGTCTCGTCGGACTATTACGAGAAGCAGGCCAATAGTAATCAGACTCGCACCGTTACCACACCCGCTGTGCGCGGCCGCATCCTCGACCGCAATGGCGTGGCGCTTGTCCAGAACCGTCCCTCACTTGCTGTCGTGGCCTACCGCGACCTTGCCGAGGATGAGGTTCTGGTTCGCCATCTTGCCAACGTGCTTGGAATGCCTTATGTGGCGGTCCTTCGCAATATTCAGGACAATACAGAGGGCGCTCAGAGCCTGCATACCATCGCGACGGACGTCCGTCGCTCCACGGTTGCCTATATCAAGGAACACGCCGGCGAGTTCCCGGGCGTCAAGATTGCCGAGCGTACCGAGCGCCAGTATCCATACGGCGAGACGGCATGCCATATCTTGGGCTATACCGGCACCATTACCTCCGAGCAGCTCGAGGCCCAGAATAAGAAAACCTCTGGCGATGATGATGCTTCTGCTGGCAAGATTACGTACCAGTCGGGCGATATCGTGGGCCAGGCGGGCGTTGAGAGCTACTACGAAAACCTGCTGCAGGGTATTCGTGGCGAGCAGACCGTCAAGGTCGATGCCTCGGGCAATGTGACCGGTCAGGCCGGCGCCGTGCCCGCGAAGGCCGGCTCCGACATTAAGCTCACGCTCGACCTTAAGATCCAACAGGCCTGTGAGGCGGCGCTGGCGAGCGCTATCGAGCTTGCCAAGACCACTGGCTACAGCAATGCCGGCAACGGCGCTGTGGTGTGTCTCGATCCCAACAATGGCGAGATCCTGGGCATGGCGAGCCAGCCCAAGTTCGATCCGTCCGTCTTTATCGGCGGCGTCTCAAATGACGTGTGGACCGAGCTCAATGATGACAAGGGTTCGCACCCGCTGCTCAACCGCGCCATTAGCGGACAGTACATGTCGGCCTCGACCATCAAGCCGCTCTCGGCACTGGCCGGTCTTGAGTTTGGAACCTACACTTCAACGCAGACAACCAACTGCACGGGTTATTGGACGGGTCTGGGCAAGGCTTGGGGCAAGCGCTGCTGGCTGACGTCTGGCCACGGCACCATGACGCTGCAGTCGGGTATCGCCAACTCGTGCGACCCCGTCTTCTACGACATGGGTAAGGCGTTCTTTTATGACGAGCAACATCCCGAGGGCCTGCAGGAGGTCTTTCGTCGCTGGGGCCTAGGCAAGACCTGCGGTATCGATCTGCCGAGTGAGGGCGCGGGTCGTATTCCCGATGCCGAGTGGAAAGAGTCATACTTCACCGACGCCTCTGCCGAGGACCGCAAGTGGAATGCCGGCGATATGACCAACATTGCTATCGGCCAGGGCGACATCCTGGTGACGCCCCTGCAGATGGCGTGCGCCTATATGGGTCTTGCCAACGGCGGCAAACAGTACGTGCCTCACGTATTTTTGTCTGCCGTGTCGCGCGATGGCGACGGCGATGCCTATAAGTACAATGGCAAGGGCAAGAAGAAGCGCCTGGAGGCCAAGATCAACAGCGATTCGGATTTGGCTCTTGTTCGCAACGGCATGCACGACGTGATTTACACGGCATCGACGTCCCTGGCGGCGCACTTTGGCACCCTGACGCCGCAGGTATACGGCAAGTCGGGCACGGGCGAGAAAAGTGGCGAGGACGAATACGCGTGGTTCTGCGCCTATGCACCGGCCGATGATCCCAAGTATGTCATCGCTACCGTCCTGGAGCAGGGCGGCGGTGGCTCAGATACCGCGATGCATGTCGTGCGCGACGTGCTCGGCGTGATTTATGACGAGCCCGATACCTCTTCGGCCTCGGGCGATTCTTCGGTTCGATAGGAGGTTGCGATGGATTTTTCTCCGGCGGATCTGTTCCGTTCAACCAAGACCGGCTCTCGCAGCAGCCTGGACCGCGTCAACAAGCAACTTTCGGCCTCGCGCGGCACGTTTCGCCAAAAGGTGCATATCGGTGTGCTCGTGGCTACTGTGGCGCTCGTCGCCTACGGTGCCATCATTATCTGGTCGGCTTCGCAGTTTAAGGCCGATGCTTCGTTCTCGCGCCATTTGCTGGGAATTGGCATCGGCACGGTGCTGGCGGTGCTGGTCTGGCGCTCCGACCTGCGCGGTATTTCCAATTTCTCGACGGCGTTGCTCGTCATCGACCTGATCGTGATCTTCTCGCCCAAGATTCCGGGTCTGTCCTATACGGGCGGTCTGGGCATGACGGGCTGGATCAAGATTCCCGGTATCGGCT
>URVK01000102.1 GCA_900551305.1 uncultured Collinsella sp. | reverse complement strand
CAGTTCCGGTCGGTGCCCCGCGGGCGGAATGCCCGCCGTGGCCGTAGCCGGCACGAGGGTCACGCGCCACGCCGCGGGCAGCGGGAAGTGCACGGTCCTCGGGCATCGGCGTACTGCGGAACCGGTCACGCTGTGAGCGAATCTCCTCGCCCGAACCCGTCTCGGTAATATAACCGGCCTGCTGAGGACGCTGTCCATAGCGGGTCGAACGACCGCCCTGAACCATCAGGAAGCGCCCGTTATCGACCGAGGAACGCGAATTGACGTAGCCGGCGGCGTCCTGAAAACGACCGCCCTGCTGGGACGTCTCGCGTTCGTATGCCATCAGGTCGTCAAAGTAGGCATTGACGACCTCGCGCGGATTGAGGCCCAAAAAGCGAGCATAGCTCGAAATCATGCCCTGCGCATAGCCGCGCGGCGGCATCGAGGCAAAGTTACCGGTCTCGAAAAACTCGATGATCTGCGGCCTGATTTTGATGGTGTTGGCGACCTGCTGAATGGAAAGGCCCATTCGGCGACGCTGCTCGAGCAGCATGTCACCAAAGCGTGCAGCCATCAGAATCCTCCAAACTCACGATCTTCACGTGCCATCTCGGCGTCGACAGATTCCAGCGCGGCAAGCCCCTCCTCGTCCAACAGGACCTCGCGCGGCTTGGAACCGTCGGGCGGGCCGACGACACCCTTTTCTTCCAGCATGTCCATAATACGCCCGGCACGCGCATAGCCAACCTTCAGACGACGTTGCAGGCCAGATGTGGAGCCAAGCTGCGATTCCACCACAATATGGGCGGCTTCCCAAATGAGCGGATCATCGTCTTGCGGCTCGGCTACTCCGGTGCGGACAATACCGCCGCCACCCGCCATGGACATGGAAGCGGGCGCCACGGCAGACAGAATCTCCTCGTGGTAGTCGGGCTCGCTCTGCGACTTGACGAACTCGACAATCTCGTTGATCTCATCATCCGAAACAAAGCATCCCTGAATACGGCGAGGCTTGCCCCAGTCGACCTTGGAGAACAGCATGTCGCCCAAACCGGTAAGCTTTTCGGCACCCATCTGGTCGATGATGACGCGCGAGTCGATACCCGTGGCGACGTTAAAGGCGATGCGGTTGGTGATGTTGGCCTTGATAAGGCCCGTCACCACGTTGGAGCTGGGGCGCTGCGTGGCCACGATAAGGTGGATACCGGCGGCACGGCCCAGCTGGGCGATACGCACAATCGACGCCTCGACGTCCTTGCCGGCAACCATCATCAGGTCCGAAAGCTCGTCAATAATGATGACCAGGTAGGGCATCTTTTGCGGCGGGTTGTCGTAATGCTCAAACTCGCCGGCGGCCTGCTTTTCGTTGTAGGTCGAGATCTTACGCACGTTGAGGCGCTCGAAGACCTTCAGGCGACGCTCCATCTCGGACACGGCCCATTGCAGAGCGCTCGCGGCCTGCTTGGGTTCGGTAACGACCGGTACATAAAGATGCGGCAGGCCGTTATAGCCCGCAAGCTCGACGCGCTTGGGGTCGACCATGATCAAGCGAACGTCCTCGGGAAGCGCGCGCATGAGCAGGGTCGTGATGATGGAGTTGATCATCACCGACTTACCGGAACCAGTGGTACCGGCGATCAGCAGGTGGGGCATCTTGGCAAGGTCGGCGACGACCGGCGTGCCCTCGGCATCGCGCCCGATTGCGAGCTCGAGCGGACCGCCCTTCACATAGGGCAGCACGTCGCCCAGGTTGACGTTCTGGCGCTTGCGATTGGGGATCTCGATGCCCACGAGCGAGGTGCCGGGGATCGGGGCAAAGATACGCACCGACTGGGCAGCGAGCGAAAGCGCGATATCGTCCTCAAGGCTCGAAATCTTGCTCACGCGCTCGCCCTCGCCGGGCTGCAGCTTAAAGGTCGTCACCGTGGGACCGGCAATCCAGCCGACGACGCGAGCGCTACGGCCAAACTCAAGCAGCGTGGACTGCAGCGACTCGGCGGTCTGTTCCAGCTCCTTGTCCGAAGACGCGGCAGAAGCGGACTGAGGGTTTGCATGCAGGATTTCGAGCGGCGGAAGCTTAAGGCCGTCCTCTTCTTCGCCCTCGTTATCCACGGGGGCATTGTCCGCTCCCCCATCGCTCAAAGTAGACGCCTCGGCAGCGCTCACAACAGGGGCATCGGCAACCTTGGGATGCTTGAGGAAATCAGGGATTTGAGGGGCGGCCGAGACGGGATTAACGGCGAACGGCGGCTCGGACTCGTCGACCTTGTCCGGATCGTCCTCCATCGAAAGCTGGCCGGTCACCTGACCGCGCTTGGCATGGCGGCGCGGCAGCAAGGTCGTCTTGGCGGTCTCGATCGGAGCCTCTTCGTCCTCGTCATCACCCTCGGTAAGCTCAATCTCGCTCTCGGACCAAGACGGGTCGGGCTCACTCGTATTGAGTTTGGGAGCCGTCTTGCCCTTCTTGGCATGACGGCGCGGCAGCAGCGTCGTCTTAGCACGCTCGGCCTCCACGGCGTCGGACACATCGACAAACGGATCCTCGTCGTCATCGTCATCGTCCAAAACCGGGTCCGCATCGTTGCCCATGACCGTGGTCACGGCAGTATCGGAGCCCTTTTGACGAAGAATGCTCAGGTGCGGACGGGCGACGCCGGGCACCGACAGGGCTTCGTCGTCACCCCACGGACTCGCGTTGACGTCGGCACGACGGCGTTCGGCAAAATCGGCCGCACGGTCGCGGGCAGAGCGCAAAACGCCGCCCACCGAAAAGCCGATGATGACAAAGCCAACGACGGCCAGGCCCAATAGGACCACCATCGCGATAGGCTTACCCAGGGCATTCTGCAGCACACTCGCGATAAACGCGCCGATGTAGCCACCCGAGGCGGACAGGTTTTGCGGCGTGAACATAAGGTCGCACGAATCGCTCGTACCCGGTACCATCAGCGAAAGAATGGAGACGACGGCGATAAAGACCACGGCGCCGCCCGCGACAGAGCGCACGTTGAGCGGCGAGTCCTCGCCTAAAAAGAGTGTGGCGGCAAACAGCAAAATGACAATCGGCAGCACGTAGGCGCCCAGACCAAAGCCCAGGTGGTAGAAACCGGCAACCGCAGCTGTAACGGGTGCAGTCGCCGGCGAAATCACAGCAATGAAGGACGCAATCGCCAAAACGGCAATGACCACGCCGGCGATATCGCGGTTGGCCGAAGGCTCGACCAGGGGCTCAAAATCGTCGAACTCGGCCTCGTGGCCCTTATTGGCACGAAGATGGGAACCGGCACCCTTAGCAGATGCCGGTTGGTTGTTGGCTTTATTGCCTTTGGCGTTTTGTGCAGATCCGCGCGCCAAACTAAACCTCCATGACGACCGGGATGATCATCGGGCGAGTGCGCGTACGGCTCCAGATAAAGTTAGAGAGCGAGTCGCGCACGGCCTTGCGGATGGCATCGGAACCGCTGCTCGTAAAGCTGAACTTGCCCTTCTCGATCGTCTTCATGATGGACGCCGAGGCGTCCTCGGAGAACTGGTCGTCGATAGCAAAGGAGACGCCGCGGCCCGAGAACTCGATGGCCTCGATCTTCTTGTGCTTGAGCGAAACGATAGCGACAGCCGTGACCATACCGTCGTTGGCAAGCTTCTGGCGATCGCGTAGAACGATGGGGTCGGTATCGCCGATGCGCAGTCCGTCGACGTAGACGACGCCAGACTCGACGGGCGTACCGCGCTTGACGATACCGCCACGCATCTCGAGCGTGTCACCGTTGTCGAGGATAAAGATATGATCTTCCTTGAGGCCCATCTTGCGTGCAAGTTGAGCATGGGCGCGCAGATGCACGGCCTCGCCGTGGACCGGCATAAAGTACGTAGGCTTGGCCATGGCCATCAGGAGCTTGAGCTCCTCCTGGCTACCGTGACCCGAGACGTGAACGAGGGCGCGGTTCTTATCCCACACGTCGCAGCCAAGCTTGGCGAGGCTGTTGACGACCTGCTGGACGGCCTTCTCGTTACCGGGGACCGGCGTTGCCGAGAGGATGACGGTATCGCCCTCGTGGATGGAGAGCGTCTTGTGCTCGCCATTGGCCATGCGGGACAGGGCCGACAGCGGCTCGCCCTGCGAACCGGTGCACATGACGACGATCTTGTCGTCGGGCAGGTTATCGATATCGAAGGCATCGATGATATCGGCATCGTCGATGTTGAGGTAGCCCAGCTCGCGCGCGACGCGGGTGTTGGTGAGCATGGAGCGACCAGTCACAACGACCTTACGGCCGCACTTACGGGCGGCATCGCAGATCTGCTGCAGGCGATGAATGTGGCTCGAGAACGACGCGACGAACACGCGACCCGGGGCGTTCTTGATGGCGTGCAGCAGATTGGGACCAACCTCGGCCTCGGACTTGGTAAAGCCAGGAACCGTGGCGTTGGTGGAGTCGGAAAGCAGCAGGTCGATGCCCTGCTTGGCAAAGCGGCTGATAGCGGCATAGTCGGGCGTGACACCATCGATGGGCGTCTGGTCGAGCTTAAAGTCGCCGGTGTGCATAACGGTGCCCTGGTTGGTGCGGATGAACACGCCCAGAGCGCCGGGGATGGAGTGCGTCATCGAGAAGAAGTCGAGCGAGATTCCGCCGAGGTTGACATGGCTGCCGCCCTTGACCTCGCGGAACTTGGGTGCGCGGATGCGGAACTCAGAAAGTTTGCCCTCGATAAAGCCAAGCGTCAGCTTGCTCGAAAAGATGGGCACCTTGTTGTTGAGGTCCTGCAGCAGATACGGAAGCGAACCGGTGTGGTCCTCGTGGCCGTGGGTGACGACGATACCGCGGAGCTTCTCCTCGTTCTCCAGAACATAGGTGTAGTCGGGAAGCACCAGGTCGATACCGGGCTGGGAGTCGTCGGGGAACATGAGACCGGCGTCGACGAGCACCATGTCGTCACCGCACTCGAAGACCGTCATGTTCTTGCCGATGCCGTCAAGGCCGCCGAGCGGGATGATCTTCAAGGGAGATGATTTTTTAGCTGCCATAGGTTAGTGTGGTTTCCTTTCTTCGAAACGGGTCTGGAACAACCGACGGGGCGCTTCTGGCAAACCGACCGCCGGGAACGTACAACAATGCATCGCAGAGTCGATGCAATAACCACAGTATGATACCCATTTGCACAACAACAGACCACCCATGCATCAAAGCCCCATCTGAACCTGTGTATCCCGCCGGTTTCCCGTGGGGCGGGCACTGATGAAGTTTCCTGCTCTACAGTCCTGTGCAAGACGGAGGCCACATTAAGTGGCCTCCTGTTCGTGCGGAACTCGCGATAAACTTCATCAGTGCCCGCCCCACGGGAAACCTTCCAAAAAGGGACAGGTTTGTTTTAGTAGGTTTTATCTGCGGGAATGCCGAGGCTATGATCCAATTGCCTCGTTGTAGGCATTCAGCTGGCCTTGCCAGAGCTTGCGATCGTTGTCGGTAATCTCTCGAATGATATGAGCTGGATTGCCGCCGATGATGACGTGGCTTGGAACGTCTTTAACAACAACTGAACCTGAGGCTATGACCACATCGTCTCCGATTGATACGCCCGGATTGATAATCACCCCGCCGCCCATCCAGACGTTGTTGCCGATTACGACAGGCTTAGCATACTCGAGGTCTAGATTGCGCACATCGGCGTCAATTGGATGCCCAGCAGTAAATATACTCACATGGGGTCCTAGAAAGACGTTGTCGCCAAAGGTCACGTAATTTTCGTCCAGAATCGTCAAACCGGTATTCGCATAGAAATGGTTACCAAACGAAACCCTGTCGCCGTGATCAAAATAAACGGGAGCCGTTAAGACCATATCGTCCGGAGCAACGCGAAAACACTTCTTTAGTTCCTCAAAGGCGCTCGAATCAGCCCAATACTCCGACTCATTAAACAACTTCTGAGCCGCATGCACCCTACTAAACGAATGGTCGTTAACCCGATAGGGGCTATAGAGCTCCCCGGCAATCATGCGGTCCCATTCAACCTTATTTGTCATGCCAACCCCCTAGGCTAAGCGTTAGATGCGAAAAAGTATATCAACTAAGAACAGAAGACCAGCAAGCTACCAACAGCGTTAACCAGCCCTTTTGCTTGCGCCCGGGAGGGACTCATATGAAGTTTATCGCGAGTTCCGCACGCAAAGGAAAGCACTTAATGTGCTTTCCGTCTTGCGCAGGACTGTAGAGCAGCAAACTTAA
>URVK01000101.1 GCA_900551305.1 uncultured Collinsella sp. | reverse complement strand
GCCGTAGCCTCCCTGGCCATCGGTGCGCTGTCTTCGGCTCCCTTTATGATGGACTGGGCCTATCTGCACGCCGACCAGCCTGCCCCCGACGTGGAGGGCACGGTCGCGGGCCTACGCAACCTGGTGCTGGGCATGCGCGCCGAGGCCGAGGGCAAGGATCCTCACGAGGCCGTCGCCGCTGCGAACGGCGAAGATGCTGCCGAGGACGAGGGCGCTGACGAGGGCGCTGACGAGGGCGATGCGCCGGTCGACGCCGAGCCCGTTTCCGATGCGACCGCCGAGCCCGTTCCCACCGAGCCCCAGGGTGTCCCCAACTTTGACGACGAGCCCCAGGTGGCGATTGATACGGAGGGCGCGGTTGCCGAGAACCACGAGGCCTCCGCTGCCGTCTTTGGCGGTGCGGCGACGGTTCCGGCAGGACCTGCGCATGAGGGCGGTCTGCCGCTCGTGGACGGCGCCGGCGAGGACCCGGGTGCCACGGTGGCCATGCCGGCTATGCCCCAGGAGTAGGTCTAGGCGTTTATCACCATCACATACCTGCGCCTTTGCCGTACGCAGATGAGCGGAGCGGCAAGTGATGCGCTGCGGGTATAATGGACAGCATTCAAACGGTGGGCACCGACGTGCCCGCAGGAGAGGAATGATCATGGGTAAGACTTTCAGCTTTGTCTCCGGCGCACTTTTTGGTGCCGCTGCCGGCGCTATTGTCGGCGTTGCTCTGGCCCCGCGCTCGGGCGCCGAGACCCGCGCCATGGCTGCCGATATCGCCAACGACGCCTGGGACAATATGCGCGACACCTACGAGCACAGCGCCGAGGAGGCCCGTGCTGCGGTGAATGACTTTGGCCCGATGGTCGACGCCAAGACCGACGACCTGCGCGCCAAGGTCGACCTGGCCCGCGAGCGCATGGACCAGCTGCGCGAGCAGCTCAACGACGCCATTTCGGGCGGCAACGTGACGCCTGCCGCCGACGTCGTGGTCGAGAACGCCGTCGAGGCTGATACCGAGGCTGCGGAGCCCTCGACCGAGGCATAATGCGCGCCGGGGATTTTGTCGGCGCCAAGATCTATCGCAAGCCTACCGAGGACAAGCGCACCAAAAAGGACGGCACACCGCGCAGCCCTAAAAAGCTCGGAAAGATTCACTTTCCGGTCTTTACCCCGGGCGGTACGCGCGTGGTCGGCTTTATGGTCCGCCAGTCCGATATCGCGGGCATGATCGAGCGTCCCGATCGATTCGTAGCGCTCGACGCCATTGGTGTCTACGAGGGCGCCATTGCGGTCGATGACGTCAAGGACACGTACGATGCCGCCGCCGCCAAGCGCCTCGACATCAACCTGGACGATTGCATCATCTGGGTCGGTATGGACGTGCGCACGGAATCGGGCGACGTCGTGGGCTATTGCTCGGACGTTGAGTTCAAGCCACGCTCGGGCATCGTGCAGGCATTCTATGTGACCGCCGGTGCTGCTTCGAGTGTTTTGGTTGGTGACACGCAGGTGCCGCCGACGATGCTGCGCGGCTACGAGAACGGCGCGATGGTCGTCTCGGACGAGGTCAAGTCGCTCGGGTATTCGGGCGGCGCCGCCGCAAAGGCTGCCGAGGCAAGCGTCGTGGTGGGCGATAAGGTCAAGAAGGGCGCCAAGGTGCTCGATGACAAGGGATCGGTTGCCGTGGACAAGGGCAGTCGCGCACTGGGCAAGCAGCTCGGCAAGACGCGCGGCATGTTCAAGGCCTTTAAGGACGAATACCAAAAGGCGAGCGGAGGCTCGTCAAAAGCTACAAAATAGCGACGTACCAAATGATGGGAGGCAAGCCGGAGACCTGTTGCTCCGGCTTGCTGTGTTTATGGGGGAGGGCATATGCGCCAAAACGGATCCAACTTAAACGGGCGTTCGGGTGCGCGTCCGACGGCGCGCCGCGACCTGGGGCAGCTGCCCAGCGGTCAGCGCAAGCGTCACCGTAAGCCCGGCGCGATGTACCTCAACCATAGCCGCGGCTTTAGCGACCGCAGTGCGCGCATCGGCAACAGCCGCACACCCCGTCGTTCATCTCGCCTGCCCTATGCGCTCATCGCCGTGGGTTGCGCGCTCGTGCTGTTTATCGCTGCCGTCGTGGGCTACGTCAACCGCAGCGTGGACGTGGAGCTCAACGGCCAGAAGACCGCAGTGCGCGTGGGCTCTACGCTGCAGAATCTCATCGACGAACAGGATTTGACTGGCACCTACGACGCAGGCGACCTGCTGGCCGTCGATGACAGCGTGCTCAAGCGCCATGGGGGCGAAAAGCTGTCGGTGAAGGTCGACGGCAAGCGCGTGAAGCAGGGCAAATGGGATAGCCGCGAACTTGAGGGCGGCGAGAAGGTGACGGTCAAGGATGGCCGTAACACCTACGAGAAGCACGAGGTTCAGGCTACGGTTATCGAGCCCAAGCTCAAGGTCGAGGGCACGGGCGCTATCGAGTATGTGCAGACGTGGGGTGCCCAGGGCCGCTCCGAGGTGTGGGTTGGTGAGCAATCGGGCAAGACGCAGGACCGCGGCGAGGTCGTGCCCGCCACCGATTGCGTTGTTGCGTGCGCCAGCGTGGCGCCCAAGGGCAACAAAAAGTACGTGGCGCTGACGTTTGACGAGGGTCCGAGCGGCGCCACCAAACAGATCTTGCAGGTGCTCAAGGAAAAGGGCGTCACCGCGACGTTCTTCCTTTCGGGCGATGCGGCCGAGGCCTCGCCTGCCACGGCCAAGGCGATTGTCGATGCCGGGTGCGAGATCGGATCCAACAGCTACAGCGACGATTCGCTCAAGGGTCAGGACCTTGAGGCGGTACGCGAACAGATCACGAAAGGCACCGATGCGATTAAGTCGGCGACCGGCGTGAAGACGATGCTGCTGCGTGCTCCCTACGCTGCCTTTGACGAGCAAAACTGGATCGATGCGATGGACCTGGTCTCCGCCGTGGTCTCGTGGAATATCGACTCGGGCGACTGGCTGCTCAACGGTGTCGACGAGCAGGTCTCGACGGTGCTCGATTCGGTGACGCCGGGCAATATCGTGCTGCTCACCGATAGAGACGAATGCGCCGAGCAGACGCTCGAGGCGCTGCCGCAGATTATCGACGGCCTCATTGCCGACGGCTACAAGATCGTGACGCTCAGCGACCTGGTCAAGACGGACACGGCATTGAGCAAAAAGCTCACCTCGCTGACGAAGGTCACCATGCCCAAGGACGCCGTGTTCCCCCAACTTGCCGAGGACGAAGATACCACAGAGTAGTCATTGGGTAGTCATTTAAGAACGTCCCCAATGACTATGTCACGGATGCGTCAGCGTTTGGTATGCCTGCAATGTGCAGCGCATAAATTCGATGCCGCAGGGCGATGCTGATGCTATAGTTACTGCGGTTAATGAGGGTCAAGAGAAAGGTTACAGGTGAAATCCAAACCTCGACCATACAGTCGATGACCCCATGCAGGTGCTTTTTGCGCATGCACGGGGTGTAAGCGTCGAGCGGCGTGCCGCCCGCGCATGCGTATACATATCCAGAAGCCCCCGGACGTCGCACATGCGGCCTCGTCCGGAGGAATAATGATGGGGAGCACCATTGAATTATCTGAGTGAGATGCTCAAATTGCCGGTCTTGGACGTCGATGGAGAAAAGCTCGGCGTGGTGAACGATTTTGGTATTGCTACCGGCGAAGTTTTTCCGCACGTGACGTCGCTCGCGTTCCGCGGTCCCGGCAAGACGCCGTTTATGATCAGCTGGCGCAAATGGGTCGACCGTATCGACGAGACGGGTGTACACCTTAAGACGTCGGCCACCGAAATCCGTTTTTCGTACCTGCAGCCGACCGAACTCTTGCTTGCCCGCGACGTGCTCAACAAGCAGATTGTCGACACGCAGGGCATGAAAGTCGTGCGCGTAAACGACATCAAGTTTTCCATGTCGGGCGAAAATCAGCTGCGCCTGCTGGGCGCCGAAGTGGGCGCCCGCGGTCTGCTACGCGCGATCAGCCCCGCACTCGAGCATATCGTCGAAGGCTTTATGAAGCACCTGGGCAAGCCGCTCAGTGAGGACATCATCGCTTGGTCCTACATGGACCTGCTCGATCGCTCGACCAAGAACATTCAACTCTCGGTGTCGCATAAGACGCTCGGCGAGCTGCACCCTGCCGACATCGCCGACATTATCGAGCAGCTCGACCCGCGCCTGCGTGCGCAGGTGTTTGCACAGCTCGATACTGCCCAGGCCGCCGAGGCCATCTCGGAGTTCGATGACGACGAGCTTATGACCGAGATGCTCGAGGGCCTGTCCGACACGGACGCATCGTCGATGCTGGCCATGATGGACCCGGACGACGCCGCCGACCTGATCGACGAGCTCGATTACGAGAAGGCCGAGAAGCTCCTGCGCCTGATGGGCGTCAAGGAGGAGAAGGCGATTCGTAACCTGCTGGGCTATGAGGACAACACCGCCGGCCGCATCATGACCTCGGAGTTTGTCTCGCTGCCCGCCACGGCGACGGTCGGCGATGCCATCGAGGCGATTCGCAAACTCGATGAGGACTTCGAGAGTGTCTATTACGTCTATACCGAGGATCCGAGCGGCATGCTCACCGGCGTGCTCTCGCTGCGCACGTTGATCGTGGCCGACCGCGATGCCACGCTGGGCCAGCTCGCCTATCGCGACCTGGTCTACGTGTCGCCCGACGAGGACCAGGAAGACGTGACGGACGAGATGACCAAGTACGACCTGGTTGCCATCCCTGTCTGCGACGAGAACCGTCATATCCTGGGC
Organism: uncultured Collinsella sp.; assembly: GCA_900551305.1. GTDB lineage: Bacteria > Actinomycetota > Coriobacteriia > Coriobacteriales > Coriobacteriaceae > Collinsella. Next base: position 1,414 of record URVK01000101.1, on the reverse strand, counting down.
ATCGTGACCTTCGACGACGCCATGGACGTTATCGCCGAGGAGCATCAGGAGGACCTGCAGATCGCCGGTGTCGGCTCGGGCGATAGCGCGTCGGACGACTCGACGAACGTGCTCAGCTGGTTTGTGCATCGCCAGTACTGGGTTGTCGTGTGGGGCATTGCCTCGTGCATCATGGCAACGGTGCTGGGGACGGCGCTCGGCTCCGCGCATCTGGTGGTGTTCCCCATGTGCGCCATGCCGCTCGTGCTGCTTGCTGCCTCGCGCATGGTGTCGTTCGTCAAGAACTACTTCTTGGAGTATGACGGTCACGACGACGAGCCCAAGCCGTATCTGGGGTTCTTCTTCCAGAGCACGGGCATGGGCCTGATTCTGTCACTCGTGACCTACCTGTGCGCCCAGCTGGTGCGCACCGCCGCGTTCCCCGATGCGCCCATGTTTGAGGAGCAACTCTTTACCGGGTCCTTTAATATCGCTGCCATCATTTGCCTGGTTGGCAACATGAGCGCCGTGATTTACCTGATGGTGCTGTTCTGGCGTGACGAGCATGACCTCAACACGTCGGGCACCGCCATGAACGTTATTGCCGTCATGATCTCGTGCGTAGCGTACTGCGCCGCTGCGGTGCTGCTCACCATGTCGGTCATTGGCTAGGTGGTCGCGTGCAAAATACCAAGCAAAAGTCGGGCACCAAGCAAAAGTTGACCATCGCGGCCATCTTTGGCGCTATGGGCCCCGGTCTGCTGGCGGCGCTTTCGGGCAATGACGCCGGCGGCATTGCAACGTATTCCAGTGCGGGCGCCAGCTATGGCTACAAGATGCTCTGGATGCTTCCCGTCATGACTGTGCTGCTCATCGTGACGCAGGAGACCGCGGCGCGCTGCGGCTGCGTCACGGGCAAGGGCCTGGCATCGCTCATCCGCGAGCGCTTTGGCGTGCGCAAGAGTGTACTTGCTATGGCGGCGCTGTTGATCGCCAACACGGCTGTGACCATTTCGGAGTTTGCGGGTATCGCCAGCGGCCTTGCTCTCTTTGGCGTGCCGGCGAGCATCTCGGTGCCGTTGGTGGCGCTGCTGGTGTGGATGCTTACCATGTCGGGTAGTTTCCAGCGCATCGAGAAGATTCTGCTGCTGGTAAGCTGCGTCTTCGTGACCTATATTGTCGCCGCGTTTATGGCTGGCCCCAACTGGGGTGAGGTCGCGGTCGACCTGGTCGTGCCTAACATTCAAAATGACCCCAGCTACGTGTCGCTCGTGGTCGCAACGATCGGTACCACCATCGCGCCGTGGATGATTTTCTTGGCGCAGAACAACGTGGTCGACAAGAACGCGGGCGAGGACGATATCGTGCTGCAGCGCATCGATACCGTGAGCGGCTCGCTTGCCGCCGATGTCATTGCCCGCTTTTTAGACCGGGG
>URVK01000100.1 GCA_900551305.1 uncultured Collinsella sp. | reverse complement strand
AATGGCCAGGGCGCCTCAGGCTCCCTACGATGCAGGCGCCGCCGTGCAGGGCTTTTTGACTGGCTATCAGACCATGGACCTGCTCGCGTCTCTCGCCTTTGGCATTATCATCGCCGAGACCATTCATGAGCTGGGCGTGACCGATGACAAGCGCGTGGCCTTCGAGATTTCGCGTTCCGGTGTGATCTCCGGCGTGCTCATGGCCGTCATCTACTGCGGCCTGGCGCTTGCTGGCATGCAGCTCGGCACGGTTATGCCCGATGCCACTAACGGCGCCGCCATCCTCGCCCGTTCGGCCTCTATGCACTTTGGTCTTGTTGGCACGGTCGTGGTCTTTGCGATTTTCTTCCTCGCCTGCATGAACGTGTGCATCGGCCTCATCAGCTGCTGCTCGCGTTACTTCTGCGAGACGTATGTGGCCGAAGGGGGAGCGGAGGCCTCCGAGGAGGCCATGCGCCGTCCCTTTGCGGTTCTCGCCTTTGTGTTCGCGGCGTTTTCGTGCGTGCTCTCCAACGTGGGCCTCGACGTGATCCTTATGTTCTCGGTGCCCATGCTCAACGCCTTGTATCCCGTCGCCATCGTGCTGGTGCTGATGGGTTTGGTACACGGTTTTTGCGACGCGCATCCGCAGGTGTGGGTGTGGGTCGGCGGCGTGGTCGCCGTGCAGAGTGTGATCACCTCGGTCCGCGATGCGTTCTTTGCGGGCGCGTGGCTGCCGTTTGATGTGCTGCCGCTGGCGGATATCGGTGCCGCGTGGGCGCCGGTTGCCGTGGTTGCCTTTGTGATCGGCCTGCTCCATAGTCGTTTTGTTGCACATTCGAGGAGCTAAGGCATCAATGCTTGCACAGGCGGGGAGTCTCCCCTATAATTTCCTTCGCTTTGGGACACGCAAGGTTTAGACCTTAGCTGCTCAACACCTTCGGGACGTGGCGCAGTTTGGTAGCGCGCCTGCTTTGGGAGCAGGATGTCGCAGGTTCAAATCCTGTCGTCCCGACCATATCTTGCGGGCGTAGTTCAATGGTAGAACCCCAGCCTTCCAAGCTGATGACGCGGGTTCGATTCCCGTCGCCCGCTCCATAAGATAGATGAATGGCTCTGGTTCCTTTTGGGACCAGAGCCATTTTCGTATACATGACGGAGACCCCACATCCCCTCCTAAGTTGCGGTGAAATACGGACTGTTTTCCGGCTTTTATGGCCCATGTAGTCCGTATTTCACCGCAACTATTTGTAAGGTTGGATTTTGATGCCGTTGGGAGGGTCGTAGCGACCGTCTACCGAGAGTGGAAATATTTTTTGAAGCTCTGACCTGCGACGTCAAGCTTTTGGTCAGCTTTTGGCAAGGCCTGCGGACGGAAGCATGCGATAGCGTAATGGTATTCTCTCCGCCGTGATGGTTATGGGGTTGGCCATGCTCGATAAAGGCAAACATTTTCCGCAGTCATATGCAAGAATGCTATTCTCGGCCGTTGGAATTCATCAAGATGGACAGCTGCTTATAACAATTGATCCTTGGGATGAACGCCGTGCGCGTGAGCTTATGCAGGAAGAGCTCATGCTTCGTCTTTACAACCACGTGTATGCGGATCCGGTCTATTGGAATAATCTTGGGGTTGAAGATCGCATCTTTCAGCTGGCATCCGCTATTGCGGTCGTTGAACCGGATGCTGTGTTTTGCGGAGCGACAGCAGCGCTGCTCTACGGCATCGGCTCGGCGTATACGCTTCTGGATAAAGTGCAAGTGTTGCTGCCACGGTCTACAAGGCGTGATACGTATGAGTTCGTTGAATACAAGCGCTGGCGCCCGGGCGAAGTGTGGCGGCTTGGTCTGTTTACACTGACGGATCCGTGTCGAACGGTTGTTGATATCGCGCGATCGAGCGCCTTTCGCTATGCGCTGGGTTATGTCGATGGCTTGGCCCGTGAGTACGATGTCGAACGCGAAGAGCTGCGAGCATATGCGCAGGCAAATTGTCGAGGGCTGCATGGCATCGCGCGTGCTTTTGACGTTTTTGATTATATGGATGGCAGGTCAGACAACGGCGGCGAGTCCGAGGCGAGAGCAGCGATGATTCTCGCTGGGGTTGCCGCGCCTGAGCTTCAAGTTGAGATAACGCGACCGGGAAACGCTGGCTATTATCTAGCAGATTATGGCTGGCAGATGCCAGACGGCTCATGGACGCTGGCAGAGCTGCATGGGCTAGGCAAGTTTGAAGACGAGGCTCAAAATGATCCAGAGCGGGCGGCGGCAAAAACGTATCGAGCGGCCCTCATGCGCGACGCGAACCTTCGCGCCATGGGCCACAACATCATTCATTTCAAACTCTCGGACACCTACGACGTAGAATCGTTCGGTGCCATGATGCGCGGTTACGGCATTCCGACAACAAAACCCTACGCCGAATCCCGATAGCAAAATCGTTCGCGGTCCACCTTCAATAAGTTGCGGTGAAATACGGACTGTTTTGCGGTTTGACCAGCAAAAACAGTCCGTATTTCACCGCAACTTAGGAGGGGATGGGGTTAGCTGCGAGGGCGGTGGCGGAGTTTGTCGATGGTGGAGTCGGTGCTTCGGCTGCGGGCTTCGGCGGCACGGTCGCGGACTTCGGCAGCGGTTTGGCGCTTGCGACGGTAATCGATCATGCCTTGGATGATGGGCTTGCCAAAGCTCACGACATCATCGTTGTAGATGGCGGTTCGGGCTGCGAGGAGGCAGTCGGTAAAGTCCATATGGGTCTTGCCAAAGAGTTTGACGGCAAGGGCGACAACGGTGGGCTCGTCGACCATGACGTCATCGAGCAGCCTTTTCAAGGCCGCAGCAATCTCAACGCGGGGAACCTTATAGACGTCGCGCAGCGTGACCACGACGCGCGTGATGATTTCGGGGTAGACGCGAGCGGTGCGCGTGGCGATGACCTTGGCGGCGCGCGGTGACAGAACTTCGTCGTCGTCAAGCAGGTAGCGTAGGATGACGGTCTCGTCGATGATGGTGCTACTCATGGATATCTACTTCCTCGGGACCCAAAATCGAATCGTCGCTTTCTGTAGCAAGGTACTCAATCCAGACATTGCGCTCCTCGGAGCGGCGATTGGGGTCCCCATATGCTTTGAGCGATCCATAGGCGGCGGTGCCGTCCTTTGAGCGCACGGCGACCGGTTGAAAGGGAAGCTTGCGCATCAAAATGCTCTGCGCGACAAAAAGGCGAACGGCCTCGGCAAGCGATGTGCCCATGGCGTCGTAGAGATGCTCGGCATGCTGCTTGTCTTCCTCGCGAATGCGCACCTGCAGGATGGCTCTTTTTTGAGTCGATGACATCACTGGCCCCCTTAATGAGCGTGCAATATAGTCGGTCAAATGCGGCACGTGCCGATACCAGAGCATCTTATAACTATTACTTTATTTCGCTCAAGTAAATAACCATTAACTTGAATACAAGCGTAGTACATCCAAAATGAGAGCGCGTAAAAATCTCAGAGGTGTACGCATGTAATACACTCACCTTTATAGCTTCTAGAGAATAATTCCAACCTGCCAAAACCCCTGCAATACACCCGTATTGCAGGGCCTATGCTCAAGTTTGCCACCTGCAACTGCGTATATTTAGCCTGTATATCGTTGGAGGAACTCTATCGAAGCGCCTGTTTCGCCGCATGCGCTTCGATACGCCGATGCCGGACCACGGGCGGTCCGGGGCAACGTCGACAGGGTCTCTCCGGCATGGGATTCAGGAGGGAGTGAACAACATGGGCAATAAACGAGTCGTGGCTGATTCTTCACGCTGCATTGGGTGCCAAACCTGTATGGCGGCGTGCATCGAGGCACACGATATTCCCGGCAACATCGCCGCACCTCGCTTGCGCGTAACGCGCACCTACGAGATTTCCGCGCCGGTGGCATGTCACCACTGCGAGGACGCTCCGTGCGCCAAGGCCTGCCCTACGGGCGCCTTGTTCTTTGATCCAAAGAACCATCGCATCGGCGTCAACGAGGACAACTGCATCGGTTGCAAGAGCTGCGTCATGGCATGCCCCTTTGGCGCCGTGAGCGTGGCGACCACGCAGGTCCCCGTCTTGATGGGCGACGTGCGCGTGGGTTCGCAGACTAAGAGCTTCGTGCTCAAGTGCGACCTGTGCGTGGACCGTCCCGGCGGTCCGGCGTGTGCCGAGGCGTGTCCGACCAAGGGCCTCACCCTGGTAGACGAGGAGCGTCTGGCAGAACTGACTGCCGAGCGTGCCCGCGCCACCATCGAAAACGAGGCGTAAGCGTCGGGCGACAGGCCCAATGATTGTCAAATAAGTACCGAGTATTCGGTAGCAGAGAAAGGAAGGAGGGTGTCATGGAGAAGCATAAAGTGATCTGCCCGTACTGCGGCGCCGGTTGCCAGTTTAACCTCTTGGTCCAAAACGGCCAGGTTGTGGGTACCGAACCGCTCAACGGCATCACCAATCAGGGCGAGCTGTCCCTTAAGGGCATGAGCGGCTACGACTTCATCAACGACACCAAGATCTTGACTCCTCGCGTACTGCACCCGATGATCCGCCGCACCAAGGGCGCGGATCTTGAGCGCGTAAGCTGGGACGAGGCACTGGATTTCACCGCATCTAAGATGCAGGCCATAATTGACGAATATGGTCCTAACGCTGTCATGACCACCGGCTCCTCGCGAGGCGGCGGCAATGAGGCGAATTACGTCATGCAGAAGTTTACGCGTGCGTGCATCGGCACCCACAGCGTAGACAACTGCGCCCGTACTTGACACGGCCCTACTGTCCTCGGTCTGATGGACACGGTTGGTTCAGGTTGCATGTCATGCTCCATCCCCGGTATGGAGGATGCGGGCTGCATTTTCCTCTTCGGCTATAACCCTGCCGATTCGCACCCCATCGTCGCAAGGCGTATCGTGCGAGCCAAAGAAAAGGGTTGCAAGATCATCGTCGCCGATCCGCGCCATATCGAAACCGCGCGTATCGCCGATCTCTACCTTCCGATCAAGAACGGTTGCAACGTCGCGTTCCTCAACGCCTTTGCCAACTGCTTGGTCAACGATGGCCTCTACGACAAGGAATTCGTCGCCGAGCATACGAACGGCTTTGACGAGTGGTGGGAGACCATCAAGAACTACACTCCCGAATCCGTACAGGACATCACGGGTGTCGAGCCCGCGTTGATCCACCAAGCTGCCGAGATGTACGCCACGGCGAAGCCCTCTGCCATCATTGGCTGGGGCATGGGCGTATGCCAGCAGAAGCAGAACCTGAAGACGGTGCACACCATCGCCTCCATCGCCTGCGTTGCCGGCCAGATCGGCAAACCCAATTCCGGTCTCGCGCCCGTGCGTGGCCAGAATAACGTCCAGGGCTCCTGTGATATGGGCATGCTGCCCAACCTGTACCCTGGCTACCAGAAGGTCACCGACCCGGCAGTGCGTGCCAAGTTTGCCAAGGCTTGGGGCGTGCCCGAGGAAAAGCTCCCGCTCGAGGAGGGCTACAAGCTCACCGACCTGGGCCACCTGGTCGACGAGGGCAAGGTGCACTGCTTCTACAACTACGGCGAGGACCCGGTGCAGACCGAGCCCGATTCGGCCGGAATGCGCAAGACGCTCTCCGAGCTGGATCTGTTCATTTGCCAGGACATCTTTATGACGCAGACGACCATGCTCGCCGACGTCATCCTACCTGCCACCTCTTGGGGCGAGCACGAGGGTGTCTTTACCGCATCCGACCGTAGCTTCCAGCACTTTGACGCGGCCGTTCCGCCCAAGGGCGAGTGCCGTCACGACTGGGAGATCTTCGCGGACCTGTCTACGCGTATGGGTTACCCCATGCACTACGACAACACCGAGCAGATCTGGAACGAGTGCATCAGCCTGTGCCCCAACTTTGTGGGCGCAACCTACGAGAAGATGGCTCCCGAGGGCGGTTACGCCCAGTGGCCGGTCAAGAGCACCGATGTGAACGACCACGGTACGCCCGACATGTTCGCTGGCGGCAAGTTCACCACCAAGGACGGCCGCGCCAACCTGATGGCGCACGATTGGGAGGCGCCCTCCGAGCTTCCCGACGATGAGTACCCGCTCATCCTGTGCACCGTCCGCGAGGTCGGCCACTACAGCTGCCGCTCGATGACCGGCAACTGCAAGACGCTGGCACTGCTTGCCGACGAGCCCGGCTTTGTCCGCATGAATCCCGCGGACGCCCAGGCGCGCGGCATCAAGAACGG
>URVK01000099.1 GCA_900551305.1 uncultured Collinsella sp. | reverse complement strand
GAGTTCCGCACGCAAAGAAGGCCACTTAATGTGGCCTTCGTCTTGCGCAGGACTGTAGAGCAGGAAACCTTATATCCGGCCCCTCCGTCCGGGGACCGCGCCGTACCAGCTACAGCGTCATGTTCGGATCGGCGTCGACGTCGAACGGCGAGATTTCACCTCGGTCGAATTTACGGCGAGCGACCTCCGCGATCATGGCGGCGTTATCGGTACAGGCAGACAAGGGCGGCACCGTTACGCGAATCCCCTGACGCCCAAGCTTCTTGATCATCATCTCGCGCAGATGCGGGTTGGCCGAGACGCCGCCACCGATGCAGTATTCCTTGCATCCGGTAGCGTGCAATGCGTTTTTGGCCTTCTTGTACTGCACGTCAAAGACAGCTGCCTCAAACGAAGCTGCCAGATCGGGCAGGTGAATCGTGCGCCCGGCCTTGGTCTCCTGTTCAATGTAGAGCGTCACAGCGGTTTTAAGGCCCGAAAGCGAGAAGCGATAGTCTCCCCTGCTGTTAAGCGCACGGGGGAAATCGATCGCCTTGGGGTTGCCCGTCTCGGCCAGCTTGGAAATGATGGGGCCACCGGGATAGCCCAGACCCAACGCCTTGGCTACCTTGTCGAAGGCCTCGCCCACAGCGTCGTCGAGCGTCTCACCGAGCACCTCGTAGTCGCCCCACGCCTTCACGTGCACGAGCATGGTGTGCCCACCCGAGACAAGCGTGAAGATAAACGGCGGTTTGAGGTCGGGTTGCGCCAGCAGGTTGGCAAACAGGTGCCCCTCCAGATGGTTGACGCATACGAGCGGCTTACCGGCAGCGTAGGCAAAGCCTTTGGCAAAGGCAACGCCCACCACGAGGGCGCCCACCAGGCCCGGACCCTGTGTCACGCCCACGGCGGCAAGCTCGCTGGGAGCAATGGCTCCACCCTCAAGACCAAGCGATGCTGCGGCATCCTCGAGCGCCGCATCCACGACACTCACAATCACCTCAACGTGTTTGCGCGAGGCGATCTCGGGCACCACGCCGCCAAAGCGGGCATGAAAATCAATCTGTGTCGACACCTGGTTGGCCAGCATATTGCCATCCGCATCGATAATCGCCACGGCCGTCTCGTCGCAGGAACTCTCGATAGCGAGCACCAGGCGGCGGCGCTCAATTTCGGCGCGCTCCCCCTCGGAGCGCCCAGGCGCAGGCAGCGGCCATACGCGTTGCTCGGCTGCCGTCGGCTCGGGCGAGGCGTTATCGACCGGAAGTACGAGGGGAAGTGGGGCCGTCATGACGATGGCGTCTTTGCCGACACCGTAGTAGCCACGACGACGACCCACCTCGGTAAAGCCCAGAGCGGCATAGAGCGCAATCGCGCCCTCGTTGCCGTCCTCGACCTCGAGCGAAGCCGTGGTGCAGCCGAGCATCTGGGCATCATAGCTCACATGCGACAGCAGCTTGCGGGCAATGCCCTCACGGCGATGTGCCGAGTCGACGGCGACATCCAGAATCTGCACATCACCGTCCACGACCATACCGCCGGCAAGGCCCAGCAGCTTGCCGTCGTCGTGTGCCACCCACCAACTACGCGGCGCAGCGACGTCCTCGCCCAGTTCGGACAGGAACATGCCCGGCGTCCACGCCTCGTGTCCGGCACCTTCAAAGCAGGCAGCCTCTAGCGCGCTCGCGCCCTCGGCATCCGCCGCGCCCATGGGACGGAACTGCAGATGACGACCGGCGAGCTCATCGGCAACGCCCGTAATTTCGCTCTGCGCACTCTCGGCAAGACCAAGACGCTTGCGCTCGTTTTCCTCGGCATCCGAAAGGCGCGTGTAAATCGGCAGGACGCGAGCCGGATCGCCGTCACCCGCAGCGTGCGCGAGCAGCAAGCCCTCGCCCGAAGGCCACCACAGGTCGCGCTCCACGCAGCGGGCGGTCTCGTCCTCACCCAGCAGCTTGCCATAGCGCACGAGACCGTCACCGGTCAGCTGAACCTGGTCCCAGTCCGCTGCTCGGCGCCACTCATCGAGCGCCACGGCGGCCTTGACCACGTGTTCGCGCTCAAATTGACGCTCGGGACCCTCATCGCCCAGCATATATAGTGCCGGATATACCTCACCGCGCATGGCATCGGCCAAGATACCAAGCTTGCCGCGCACGCCAGCCTTCCACGCCGTCCAAGCGCAAGCGTCGAGCGTCGACACGCCCAGCAGCGGAACATTGGCACCGCGCGCGAGGCCCTTGGCAGTGGAGATGCCGATGCGCACACCCGTAAACGACCCCGGGCCGCGGCCGACCACGTAGCAACCAACATCGCTGCGATCCAGACCGACTTGAGCCAGCACGCCATCAACGGTATTCACGAGCTCAACGTTGGCGTGACGGCGACACATGTGGTCGCCACTCACGAGCTTCGTCTCGCCCGTCTGCCCATCAATCCAGCTTGCCGCGCAGGCAAGCATGTCGGTCGAGGTATCGAACGCCACCACCAGCGCGTTGTCGTTATGCAAGCTCATCTTGTACAGCCTTATCAATCAAATGGGAAAGCTCCATTGCGCGGTCACCGTGCGCCTCGAGCGTTATCGTTCGCACATCACTGTCGCCCTCATCACGCTTGAGCGTCACCGAAAGATACTCATCCGTCAGCTCGTCTTGGAATTGTTCGCCCCATTCCAGCAGGCAAGCACCCTCATAGCCCAGCACATCGAAAATGCCCGTATCCTCGAGCTCGTAGGCATGCTCCAGACGGTATAGATCAAAGTGAAACAGCGGAATACGGCCTTGATCATGAACGGCCATGAGCGCAAACGTAGGGCTCGTAACCATATGCTCATCGCCCAGCCCGCGCGAGACGCCCTTGGTAAAGTGAGTTTTGCCCACCCCCAGGCCACCGGTCAGGATGAGCACATCGCCGTCCTCAAGGCACGGTGCAATTAGCTCGCCAAAGTACTCCGTATCGGCAGCGCAAGTCGTTTTGTAAGTACCTACCCCCAGGCGCTCCAGGGACATATATGCTCCTTATTATTCCGAGGCGTCCTCTGGTGCGGGATGTCGCTCCAGATAGTCGCCCAGCATCTTAAAGTCTTCCTCCAGCAGTTCCTGCCACGCCGGATTGCGTAGCGCTGCTGCCGGATGGAACGTGGGCATTACTACAAAATGCCCCATCTGGTGGAACCTGCCGCGCAGCTTAGTAATGCCAATCTCGGTCTTAAGCACAAAGTGCGTCGCGGGGTTGCCGAGCGTCACGATAATATCGGGCCAGATGCTTCGAATCTGCTCACGCAAAAACGGCGAGCAAGCCAGCACTTCCTCGGGACGTGGATTGCGGTTTCCCGGCGGGCGGCACTTAAGCACGTTGGCAATGTAGACGTCTTCGCGTTTGAGCCCCGCCAGCGACAAAATGCCGTTGAGGTCCTCGCCTGCCGCCCCCACAAAGGGCTCGCCCTGCAAATCCTCATTGCGGCCCGGCGCCTCGCCAATAAACATCACACGAGCGCGGGGGTTTCCCACGCCAAACACGATATTGTGACGCGACTGGTAGAGCTGGCAGAGGTGACAATCGCCCAGAACGGCCTCAATTTCCTCGAGTGCGACCTCACGTGGTGCCTGATGGGTATGGCCGGGGATGTGCATGACGCCCATAGCGGCTCCTACACGTAGACCTTGTCGAGACGCATGCCAAAGCCGCAGGCGACCTCGTAGTTAATCGTTCCGCGCAGTCGGGCCATCTCGTCCATAGTGATCTCGGCATCGCCATCGCGGCCGACAATAATCATCTCGTCACCATACTCGGCCTCGGGAATCTCGTGTGCCGGGTTGGACTGAATGGCGACCATAAACTGGTCCATGCAGATATTGCCAACCTGATGCACGCGCTCGCCGCGATACAGCACATCCATACGATTGGAAAGCGTACGCGATAGGCCATCGGCATAACCGATCGGCAGCGTGCAGATCTGAACGCGCGTACGCGGTACGCGGTAGGTAAAACCGTAGCCCACGCCCTCACCCATCGCAGGGTGTGCCACGCGCGTCACACGCGCATGGACGCTCATAACGGGATCAAGCTGCATCACGCGGCCACTCAGCTCGCACGGCTGCATTCCATACAAGCCAACGCCGGCGCGAATCATATCAAAATGCATCGAAGGGTCGAGCATCGAGGACGGCGTGTTGGCGCAGTGCACGATACCGCACTCAAAGCCCGCATCCTTAATGGCCTGAACGGCCTCGGTAAAGCGCTGACACTGCAGTTTGTAGTCCCAGCCCGAAGGTTCATCGGCCGTGGCGAAGTGCGTAAATACGCCGTCGCACTGAATACCGCGATGGAAATTTATACCGCGGACAAAGTCGAGCACCTGCGTGTAGTGAACGCCGATACGATTCATGCCCGTCTCGATGGCGAGATGATACTTGCCCACTTTGCCCGCCGCGACGGCACATTCGCCATACGCAAGAGCAAAGTCAGACGTATAGACCGAGGGCATGATATCAAACTCGAGCAACGTCGGAATGGCCTCGATAGGCGGCTCGCTTAGGATGAGGATGGGTTTCGTAATCCCGCCCTGTCGGAGCTCAACGCCCTCGTTAACCGTCGCCACGGCAAACATGTCGGCACCGGCCGAATACATGATCTTGGCGCACTCAACAGCTCCATGGCCATAAGCATCGGCCTTGACCACGCAGCACAGGCGCTGACGTGGATTCAGCAAGTTCTTGTAGGCCCTCGTGTTACGACGGAGCGCCCCACGGTCGATCTCGACCCAGGACCAGCGCGTCAAATCGGCTTTATTCATGATTAGTCATCCGACCCTTCGTCCATGATTCCCAGATCTTCGAGCGCATCCTTTGCCGCCAGCTCCATGGCAGGACCGATCAAGTCGATAAGATCGGTCGCGATAACGCTCTTCTCACCATACTCCGTCGCCGCGGCAAAACCGGCGTAGCTGTGAAGTGCGACGGCGTACGAATACAGCAACTCCCAACGATCCATCTCGTCGCGCATGGTGGCAAGCGTGCCGGCCAAAATACCCGCGAGAACATCACCCGAACCGGCAGTTGCTAGAGAAGCCGGACCCGAGAGCGGCAGCAACACACGCTCAACGCCACAGATAGCCGTCGTCGGCCCCTTGGCAATGACCACCAGATTGTCGGAGCCTGCAGCCCAGACAACCTTCTGCGCGGCCGCAATCGCGGTACCAAGGTCGTTCACCTCGTCACCGGCAACCAGACGCGAAAGCTCACGATAGTGCGGCGTCATAACCAACGGCTGCTCGCGACGATACATCTCGGGATTACTATCAATACCGTCAATGGCAATCTTAGCAAGGCAGTTGAGTGCATCGGCGTCCAAAATAAGCGGCACATCAAGCTCGAGCAAGCCCGAAACCACCTGCATAGCGCCGGCAGATGTCGTCATACCGGGACCGCACAGTACACAGCTGTACTTCTTTGCAATCTCGCACACCGTCATGCGCGCAGCGGCGCCAAAGGAGCCGCGGGAATCAGACGGAATAGCAAAGACGGGAATCGAAGGAAGTGCCATGCGAATAAGATTGGCGCAGGCGTCAGGAGCCGCGACTGCCACGTAACCAGCACCCGCGCGAGCTGCAGACTTGGCCGCCATAATGGCAGCACCAGGATATTGCGCAGATCCGGCGACAATAAGCACAGAGCCACGGGAATACTTATCGATATTCGTAGGTAGTGGGGCAAAGTAATCAACTAAGTCACCGGGCTCGACAATCTCGGCGGCGTGGTCGACATCATCGATGACCTCGTCAAGACGGTCGTAAAGATTGCCGCAGATCAAATCGCCAGCATACTCAGGACCATCAGCGCTATACAGACCAATCTTGGGCGCAATCATCGTCACCGTATGCTCGGCACGAATGCAGTCGTCATCAACAACGCCCGTCTCGGCATTCAGGCCCGAGGGAACATCAATGGATACGACACAATCGGCGCATTCATTGACCGTAGGAATCCAGATGGAGAACGGCGCACGCAGATTTCCGTGGAAACCGGTACCAAAAATGGCATCGACAACAACATCGGCCTTATCGATCAAAACCTCGAGTTCGTCACGCGAGGGGCCGACGCAAACGTGCACATCGCGGCCGGCAGTACGACGAGCAACATGACGTGCCAGAGCAGCAGGAATCTCATCCGGCTCAACCGGAGAAACGATATCCACGTCCACACCCTTATGGCTCAGGATATCGGCGGCGAACCCAACGGCGCCGCCCTTTTTTATAGATGAGCT
>URVK01000098.1 GCA_900551305.1 uncultured Collinsella sp. | reverse complement strand
CTTGCGCTGGCCGATGGTATAGCGCAGCGCGCCGTTGTGGCGTCCGACCACGCTGCCGTCGCGCCATACGATATCGCCCGGTGTAGCGGCATGTCCGCAGCGGCGCTCGATATAGCCCGCGTAGTCGCCGTCCGCGATAAAGCAGATATCCTCGCTTTCGGCCTTCTTGGCGTTGATGAAGCCCTGTTCGTCGGCTATACGGCGTACGTCGCGCTCCTTGTCCAGGCCTGCCAGCGGAAAGATCGTGCGCGACAGCCGCTCCTGCGTGAGCGAATATAAAAAGTAACTTTGGTCCTTTTGGGGATCTTCGCCGCGATGCAGCTGCCAGGTGCCGTCGGGCGCCTGGCTCGTTTTGGCATAGTGGCCTGTGGCGATGTAGTCGCAGCCCATATCCAGCGCCGCATCGAGCAACGCGCCAAACTTAATGTGGCGGTTGCAGATGATGCACGGGTTGGGCGTCAGACCTTCCTGGTAGGCGGTCACAAAGCGCTCGATCACGTTGCGGTCGAAGGTCTGCTGCAGGTCGAGCACATGGTGGGGTATCCTCAGGCGCTCGGCGACGGCCTTTGCATCGGCGATATCGCGATCGACTTTGCTCATACCTGTTGCGGAATCGGGTGCGGGGCAGGTGAGGCGCATGGTGGCACCGACGCATTCGTAACCCTGACTTTTGAGCAGATACGCGGTCACGCTGGAATCGACGCCGCCGCTCATGGCGACGAGCACGCGCTTATTGTGCATGGGGAGGTTCTCCTTGGTGGCATGTGGCCAAAAAAGAAAAGCGGCGCGGGAGGCTGGTTCCGCGCCGCAGACATTGTAGCAAGTTCGGGCGTCCTGTGGGACACCCTGTTGGGATGAGCTCAGGCTGCCAGAAGAGAGGGGAGACCGGCGTGCCTTGGACTCGTTCTAAGAACGAGAGGCTCTAGTCCTGGAAGAGCGCCGTGGACAGGTAGCGCTCGCCGGTGTCGGCGAGCAGCGCCACGATGGTCTTACCCTCGTTCTCGGGGCGCTTGGCCAGCTGCAGCGCGGCCCACACGGCGGCGCCGGACGAAATGCCCACGAGCACGCCCTCCTTGTGGCCCACGGCGCGGCCGGTGGCAAAGGCGTCGTCGTTCTCGACGGGGATGATCTCGTCATAGACCTGGGTGTCGAGGACGTCGGGCACAAAGCCGGCGCCGATACCCTGGATCTTGTGCGGGCCGGCCTGGCCCTTAGAGAGCACCGGGGAGGTGGCGGGCTCGACGGCGACAACCTGAATCTCGGGGTTCTGCTCCTTGAGGAACTCGCCCACGCCGGTCACGGTGCCGCCGGTGCCAACGCCGGCGACGAAGATGTCGACCTTGCCGTCGGTGCCATCCCAGATCTCGGGGCCGGTCGTGGCCTTGTGGATGGCGGGGTTGGCGGGGTTCACAAACTGGCCGGCGAGTATGCTGTTGGGAGTCTCCTTCTGCAGCTCCTCGGCCTTGGCGATAGCGCCCTTCATGCCTTTGGAGCCGTCGGTGAGCACGAGCTGTGCGCCGTATGCCTGCATAAGCTTGCGGCGCTCGACGGACATGGTCTCGGGCATGGTGATGATCACCTTGTAGCCGCGGGCCGCTGCCACCGAGGCGATGCCGACGCCGGTGTTGCCGCTCGTGGGCTCGATGATGGTGTAGTCGCCGCCGCGCACGAGCTTGCCGGCCTTCTCGGCCTCGTCAATCATGTTCTTGGCGACGCGGTCTTTAACTGAACCTGCGGGGTTGAAGTATTCGAGTTTGACGAGCACACGAGCCTTGAGGTCCTCGTCGGCCTCAAAGTGGGTGAGCTCCAGGAGTGGGGTGTGGCCGATAAGCTGATCGATAGACGTGTAAACCTTGCTCATGGTGAACCTCCAAAGTGTTCAAGTTGCTGGTTGCCGTGTGGTTTCACGGTGCGTGTAGCAGCTAAACCCATAAACCTTATAGGTTGTTCGTTTAGCTGTTGCGAAGCATACTAGACACTAAAGCCTAGTAATGCAATAGGAAATAGAAGATTATTACGAGTCGATTAACCATCTTGACCGGAACGGGTATTTTCAAAACCAATTTTTCGGCTAGAATTTCTACGGACTAAATGACCGAAAGGCAGCACTATACATGTTGGTTTCTACTAAGGGCAGATATGCCCTGCGCGTTATGGTCGATCTGGCCGAGCACCAGGCGGCCGGTCGCATCCCGCTTAAAGAGATCGCGGCGCGACAGGGGATTTCCGAGAAATATCTCGAGAACATCTTGGCTACGCTCGTGCGCGCCAACATGCTTTCGGGCATGCGTGGCAAGGGCGGTGGCTACGTGCTCACGCGCCCGCCCGAGCAGTACACGGTGGGCGAGATCTTGCGCCTGACCGAGGGTAGTCTGGCGCCGGTCGCCTGCCTGGATGGCGACTGCAAGGGATGCTCGCGTTCGGATGAGTGCCCCACGCTCGACGTGTGGAAGAACCTGGACAAGCTCATCAACGACTATCTCGATGGTGTGACACTCGATCAACTTGTCGCTCCCAACCATGGTTACGACTACGTCATCTAACCCACACCTGCATTTGGGGACGGGGTAGAAATGGTAGATCCTCTCGTCCTTTGAGACTTGGCAAATAAGAAGGCCGCCCATTTTTGCGATGGGTGGCCTTTGTTTTGGGTCGATATGACGGTTCGTATTGAACAGTTCTAGCCCTAGGCGATGCTATCGAGAATGCTGCGCATGATGGATACCAGGATGCTGCCCATAAAGGCCGATCCAAAGCCGGCAATGGAGATACCCGCGCCCAGCAGATTGACCGACAGGTAGCTGGCCAGCTCGAGCATAAAGCTGTTGACTACGAGCTGAAAAATACCAAGCGTGATAATAGTGAGCGGCAGCGAGATGACCGTCAGGAACGGCTTGACGAGCGAGTCGACGATGTTGAGGAACAGTCCCACGAAGGCAAAGCAGACCCAAGCCTCGGCAAAACCGAAGGGCTGGATGCCGGGAACGAGGAACATGGCGATCGCGATGGCGATCGAGGTAAAGAGCCAGTTAAGCATAAAGCGCATGGCGTGAATCCTTTCTTGCGCCGGGGTTGCTGGCGTCGCGTGAAGCGGCTTGCGGCGGCGACCTGGATGGTTGCGCGGGCGTGCCGCGGTGTTTGGGCGCCCATTGTCTCAAATATTCGTGGAGCTTACGTGCGCATACGGTTTCTGAACGGCGTTCGTCCTGAAAAACGCGCCGCTGGCAGAGAGTCTTGTCACTTTAGTTTGGTGGTGTGCTACACTGCTACGGGCAAAAGCCACAGGCGTTGCCCTATTGCATAGAACGGGCGAACGATGCCCGATGTCAGTATCAACTTCGATGCCTTTTGGCGGGTTTGGCGGTGATCGATGAATATCGAGAACATGTTTGACAAGCCTGATGTCAAGCAGCTGGTCCACGCATTTAGCCTTTTGGACGACGAGAAAGATATCCAAGCGTTTTTGACCGATATCTGCACGCCGCGCGAGATTTGCGACCTTTCTCAGCGTTTGCAGGTTGCGCGCTATTTGGACGAGGGCGAGCCTTATGTTGAGGTTCAGGCCCGTACCGGCGCTTCGTCCACCACGGTGAGCCGTGTGTCCAAGGCGCTCAACGGCGAGTACGGTGGCTACCGCAAGATCCTCATTAAACTGGAGGATGGCGAGTAGGCCGCGCCAAAAACGAATTGTGCAAAACCGCTCCTCCGGGGGCGGTTTTTTGATCCCTTGGAGACGGAGGAAAACGGATTACCGAGGGAGTCAGACTAACCCGGTGATCCGTTTTCCTCCGTCCACAAGGGATCAAATCTGTTGGCGTGGGGCAAATCTGTCCGCTTGGGCGGGTAGGATGGATGCATTGATTATTGCGAACAGTTTGAGCGGAGGACCATGCCTGTTCGAATCTATACCACCAATGCCGGCACGGATTTGAGCGATGCCGAGTCGGCGCTGCTTGCCGACCTTGTTGGCTGCCACGGACGTGCCGTGCTGCTGGCACCTACGTTTGCCGAGCTCGACCTGTGCCGTCATGATGCGGCGGAAGCCGGGATTTCGCTGGGTATTGACTACAAGACGCCTACATCGTGGATTCGCTCGCTTTGGGAGCTTTTGGGCGACGGGCGCGGTTTCGTCGACAACCTGCAGCGCCAGATGCTGTTCTCGGACATGGTCACGCGTCTCGACGATGCCGACCTGCAGCCGCTTTCGCGCAGCCAGGGCACAGTGCGCATGCTCGCGCGCATGGCCCGCGACGTGTTGCCGGGCGTTGCGGGGACGGGTGCCGAACGATGCCGTGGCGACAACTGCCAGCCTGAGTCAAAAAGCGATGCCGAGGCTCGTGTGTTCGAGCTTTTGCGCGCCTACGCGGGCGGTTTGGACCGTCGAGATATGGTTGAGCCCTGCGAGGCAGCTGACATTATGACCAGTGTCCTGGCCGATAGCCTGCCGGCGTGCACTCGCGCCGTATGCGTGCGCGGTATCACGTCGTTTACGCACGGTCTGCTCGAGCTGCTGTCTGCCGTGGCGAACAATGGGGGAGAGGTCGTCGTGCTGCTTGCCCGCGAGCAGGCGGCGATGCGCGAGGAGCTTGTCGCGGCATTTGATGCCCGCGATGTGTTGTTTGAGATTGCGCCGCTAGGGGAGGGTGTCGGCGCGTCTGATGCCGCTTGCGGGACCGCCGCTCAGCCTGCCTTTATTGAGGTCGCTGGCCCCCATGCCCGTGCTCATGCTTATGCGGACGCAATTGATGATCTGGTAAAAACGTGCCGGGGTTCCGAGGTCGACGGCGCCTCTGCCGGCCCCGTGCGCGTGCTTGCCGTTTCTGCCCGGGCACCCCAGCTGTTCGGTGAGCTCGCCTCTCGTCTGGCGGCTCGTCATATCGCTGCCGAGACGACTGAGTTCACGGCGTTTTCCCAGTCCATCGCGGGCAGGCAGTTTACGGCGCTCGCCAACCTGATCGAGCGTATGAAAGCCGCCGACGAGGGCACCGCTTCCAAGACCGAGTGGTGGCCCGCTCCAGAGCTTACCGACTGGATTTATAGTCCGCTTTCGGGTGCCGACGCCGCGAGCGCCCGCGGCTTCGACAAGAACATGCGCCTGTCGCGCAGCAAGACCGCTGCGGGCGTCAAGAGCCTGCTGCAGAGCATGCAGGGCCAGGTGAGGGGCGCCCGCAAGGCCGCCAGCGACGATAACTGGTTTAAGAATGTGCCGTGCGTGGTCTCGGACGTGTTTCAGGCGCTGTGGCGCGACAAACCCGTGACGGCGCTCAAGGCCATGCTCGCCGTTGCCGAGGCGCTGCCCGATCGCGCTCTAGGCGGCCTTGACGGCCAGGCCCGTCGCCAGGCAGAGACGGCCTTGCTGCGCCATGCCATCGACATCCTTATGAACGATGCTCGCGCACTCGACGTGTCGCAGGCCGCGACCGTGCCGGTTCTCGACGGCGTTCGAACCAAGGTGGACAAGCGCAGTACCGCTTACGATTACGCGACCTACGAGGTCGATCGCACGCCACGGGCACAAGTGCGCTTCGTGTCGCTTGCCGATGCGTCGGTTTTGCGTCCTGGCGGCTACGTTGCCGATGTCGACCTGGACAGCTATCCGCTTTCGCACGAAGAGGGCCCGCTTGCCACGTTGACGGCCGAGCTACGCCGCGACGGCGTGTCTTTGGAGCCCGCCGCCCTGCTGCGCGTGCGCTTTGGCCGTGCGATGCAGGCGGCGAGCGGTCCGGTCGCGCTCGCCCGCGTGACACACGATCGCCAGGCACGCGAATGCTACCCGGCGGCCGTATGGACCGAGCTGCGGGCACATGCCGAGGCCGCTGGCGCTGCCAAGCCCACGTGCGTGGGCGAGGGCGATATCATCGCCGACTTTGATCCCGCGGCAGGTGAAGGCCTCAAGCGCGAGCGCGTGACCTGTGAAGCCCCTCAGCATCTGAGTGCCGAGGCCGTGCCGTATTTGGTCTTGCGCCGTCGCGATGGCGAGGGCGAGGACGCGCCGCTCGTGCCGCGCCTGACGTCCGCCTCGCAGATCGAGGCCTATTCCACCTGCCCGCTGTGCTGGTTTGTCTCGTATCGCGTCAAGCCCCAGTCTATCGACGCGGATTTTGGCAATATGGAGAAGGGCAACTTCGTCCACGACGTGCTGGAACATCTGCATGCCCGTCTGCCCCAAGAGGGCATGGAGCGCGTGACGCCCGAGAACTTGCCGCGCGCACAGGAGCTGCTGCGCGAGGTCTTTGCCGAGACCTTGGCCGAGCACGCCGGCAAGCGCGGTACCGAGGGCCCGCTGGTGCCGCTCTCTCCGGTGGAGGAGCGCCAGGGGGCC
>URVK01000097.1 GCA_900551305.1 uncultured Collinsella sp. | reverse complement strand
TCGAGGAGACACCCGCCGAGTCTAAGGCCGAAGCAACCGTCGAGGCCAAGCCGGCCGCCAAGACCACCACGCGCAAGCGCTCTACGACGACGGCCAAAAAGACCACGACCAAGACAGCCGCCCCCAAGGCAGAGGCTAAAGCCGAGGACAAGCCCGCAGTAAAGGGCGAGCCGGCACCGAAGGCCGCTGAGGTCAAGACCGCTCCGAAGGCTACGGCAAAGACCGAGCCCGCCAAGGAGGCCCCGGTCTCCCCTGCCCCTCCGGCCGAGAAAAAGGCCCCGACCAAGAAGACCTCCGTCCGCAAGGCAACGGCCACCCGCAAGCGCCGCTAGCCCACAGACGATCTAAAACCTAATCAAAACCCCAAACAAGGGGCGCTCCAACCGGGCGCCCCTTTTCTGTAGATAGTTGGTAAAACGATTTTCTAGGACAACCGTTCGCCGATGATAAACGGATGTTGTTTATACACCCTGTGTACAACAGATATACTTATATCCTGTGCGTAAAGCCCATGGCCCGCAGGCCGTGATTCTATTGAACTGGACCGTACTATGAGATTGATACACAACAGCCGCCTACCGCAGTTTCGCACTCCGTTTGGCGCTGTGACCACAGGAACTACCGTTGCACTCTCGGTTATTTTGGAGGATGCCGATCCCAACCAGGCAACACTCACCCTACGTACCTGGGTCGATGAAGTCGGCGAGACCCTGATTCCGATGGAGCACGAAGGCGATGGCATTTTTACCGGCGAGCTCAAATGCACTGAACCGTGTCTTGTGTGGTACAGCTTTATATGCAATATCGAGGGCCAGCCCGAGGTTCGCCTGGGCGCGCCCCAGGGCCGCACCGGCGGCGAGGGCGTAACCTACGACTACGCCGAGGTACCGTCCTTCCAGATTACCGTCTACAAGCACCGCGAGAACCGCCCCACCTGGTACGAGCGTGGCATGGTCTACCAGATCTTCCCCGACCGCTACGCCCGTGACGAGCATTGGCGCGAGCGCACAATGGCCCAACTCGAAAAACCGCGCAAGGGCATTCAGCGCCGGATGGTCGAGGACTGGAACGAGCCGCCCGTGTACGAGCGCGCCGAGGACGGCTCCATCAAGAGCTGGGACTTCTACGGCGCCTCGCTCAAGGGCATCCAGGAAGACCTGCCCCGCATCGCCGAGCTGGGCTTTACGGCCATCTATCTCAACCCTATCTTTGAAGCCGCGAGCAACCACCGCTACGACACGGCCGACTACACCAAGATCGACCCGATCCTTGGCACCGAGCAGGACTTTACCGAGCTGTGCCAGGCAGCCGAGAAGCTGGGCATCTCCATCATCCTGGACGGCGTCTTCAACCACACGGGCGACGACTCGATCTATTTCAACCGCTACGGCAACTACCCCGGTTTGGGTGCCTGGCAGAGCGAGGATTCGCCGTGGCGCGATGCGTTTACCTTCCACGAAGACGGCTCGTATGACTGCTGGTGGGGCGGGGGCAACATGCCAGCCATCAACGAGAAGTCCGAGCTGGTGCGCGAGAGGCTCCTGGGCAAGGACGGCGTGATCCGCAAATGGCTGCGCGCCGGCGCTCATGGCTGGCGCCTGGACGTCGCCGACGAGCTTTCTGACGACTTCCTGGCCGAGATCAAGAAGGCCGTACTCGCCGAGAAGCCCGACGCACTGTTGCTCGGCGAAGTCTGGGAAGACGCCTCCAACAAGATTAGCTACGGCCATCTGCGCCGCTACCTGCAGGGTTCCGAGCTGGACTCTGCTATGGATTACCCCTTCCGCGACATGGTCATCGGCTTTTTGATGGGCTACAAGAACGCCTACCAGGCCGCCGAGGATATCGAGACCCTGCGCGAGAACTACCCGAGCGAGGCATTGTCCTGCGCGCTCAATCTGCTTTCGAGCCACGACCGTCCGCGCATTATCTCGGTGCTCGGCGGCGGCCCCGACGAGTCGCAGCTGCCCGAGTGCGAGCGCAGCAAATGGCGCTTGGACGAGAACTCGATGGGCCTGGCCAAGAGCCGTTTTTGGCTCGCCACGCTCATGCAGATGACCTTCCCCGGCGTGCCTTCGATCTACTACGGCGACGAGTACGGCCTAGAGGGCCTGACCGATCCGGGCAACCGCCGCACCCTGCCGACCAAGGACCAACTGCACGACTTCGACACGCTGGCTATTGTCAAGAACGCCTCCGCCGTACGCCGTGCACTGCCATTTATGATCGACGGCGAGATCAAGGCCTTCGCGCTCAACGACGAGGTGCTGGCATACAACCGCACGGGCAAGAATGGCGAGTCCGCGACGGTTATCATCAACCGCAGCCTGCGCAATTCGCACCGCGTGACGATTCCGGCACTCGGCGAATGTGCGAGTGACGTGATCAGCGGTCACGAGTGCGAGATCCACAACGGCACGGTCACGCTCGATCTGTATCCGCTGGGCTCGTCAATCATCTATCACCATGCCGAGCAGCGCCTGCAGGAGCCGCTCGATCACGGCGCGGGCGTCGTGTGCCATATCACCTCGGTGCCCACCGACGACGGCAAGCCCGGCACGATCGGCGCGCCTACGCGTCGCTTTATCGACCATCTGGCCGCTATGGGCATGCGCTACTGGCAGGTTCTTCCCGTCAACCCGACGGACTTCTTCCGCTCCCCTTACGCTGGGCCTTCGGCCTTTGCGGGCAATATTGACCTGCTGCCCGAGAGCCAAGAGGAACTGGCGGCCGACTTTGAGACTTGGAAAGCACGTGGCGGCGAGGATGCCGATCCGCTGTACACGGCGTTTAAGCATCGCAACGCCGACTGGCTCGAGAAGTACTGCGTCTACATGGCCGTCAAGAAGTACTTTGAAGGCGAATCGCGTCACGATTGGCCGGCCGATGTCACGCGCTACAACGAGTATCTGATCGATGACAAGCGTTTCCACGACGAGGCCGAACTGCAGGCGTACATGCAGTACCGCTTTGACCTGGCCTGGTGCGAGCTCATGAACTACGCGCACAAGAAGGGCATCGAGGTCATCGGCGATATTCCTATGTATGTTTCGGACGATTCGGCCGATGCGTGGAGCGAGCCCGAGAACTTCTGGCTGTCCGATACCGGCAAAGCGATTGAGATCTCTGGCGCGCCGCCCGACAATTTTGCACCCGAGGGCCAGGTGTGGGGCAACCCCACCTTCCGTTGGAATCACATGAAGGAGAACGGCTACCGCTGGTGGATGGACCGCCTGCGTCGCGCCTTCTCGCTCTACGACCGTGTGCGTCTGGACCACTTCCTGGGATTCCACAGCTACTTTAGCATTCCCGCAGGCAAGGCCTGCGCCGACGGCCGCTGGCTGGCGGGTCCGGGCAAGGACCTGTTCCAGACTGCCTATGACGAGCTGGGGCCGCTCAACTTTATCGCCGAGGACCTGGGCTACCTGACGCCCGGCGTTCGCGCCATGGCTTCGACCTGCGGCTTCCCCGGTAGGGACGTGCTGGAGTTTAGCGATTACGACGTCCGCTGCGGCGTGCATCCCACGCCGGGCAAGATTCTGTACACCTCGACGCACGACACGGCGACGCTCGCCGGTTGGTGCACGCGCTCCTTTGCGGGCGGCGACGAGCCGAGCGGTGTTGAGGTGGCGGCCAAGCTGATGGGCGACGCGCTGGCAAGCGACGCTCCCCTGGTGATGATGCCGCTGCAGGACATCCTGGGGCTAGGCGACGATGCGCGCATGAACGTGCCGGGGGTCGCCCCGGGCAACTGGACCTGGCAGGCCGATGAGGCCGACGTTGCGGCCGCCGAGAGCAAAACTGCACAGCTCCTGCGCAACACCCATAGATTCTGGGGCGAAGCGTGATAAAACCCCCGATATAGGGTACAGTTACAGCTGTTTGAATTTATGCGGGCAGAGCAATCTGCCCGCTTTGTACTGAAAAGGAAGTATTATGGCGCGCTACGATTACAAGTGCTCGAGCTGCGGCAACGTGTTTGAGGTTGAGCATCCCATGTCCGAGACCCCCGAGGTCGTGTGCCCGAGCTGCGGCGCTCCGGCGACAAAAACGTTCTCGGCCAGCGGCATCAAGTTTGAGGGCAGCGGCTTCTACAACACCGACCAGCGCAGCGGTGGTTCCAGCACCAACGCCACAAGCGGCTGCTGCGCCAACTGCCCGCACAACCACTAGAGACAAGCGGTTCCGGCACCCAGGTTTCCCTATGAGTTGCGGTGAAATAGTTCCTGAATTAGCCCATCCAACGGCCAAACAGGAACTATTTCACCGCAACTTTTCTTTAGATCGGATTTCGGACTGATGCTAAGTTTGCAACATTTCAAAACTCTACCGGATTACGGGGCTGAATTGACAAGCTCTATCCATTCCGGTAATTTGCAAATTTTAACAAGCCATCTACCTGCGGTTTTATTTAGGCCATCTTTACTGTGGTCGGGCATCACCGATTTAGCCCCGTAATCCGCCCTACTTTTGATAGCAGCAAGTATGAAACGGGGCCATATTTCCCACTCTTTACCGTTATTGCGATCTCCGCATGCATGACCTCCTGAGTTGCGGTGAAATAAGGACTATTTGGCGGGTAGAAGCCGCTATTCAATCCATATTTCACCGCAACTTAGAAGTTACTTGCGGACCAGGCGGGCGCAGAAGTGGCCGTCGTAGGAGTCGGCGTTTACCGGCACGCTTTGGAAGAGGCCTCGAGCGTTTTGGCGCAGGGTGACGAGGCTCTTGGCATGGTCGTACTCGGGGAGCTGCAGAATCTGGGCTTCGGAGAGCGGCGCCACGGTAAAGCCGGCACCCTCGGGAGAGGCCAAAAAGGCATCCACAACCTGCGTGTTCTCTTCATCAAAAACCGAGCAGGTGGCATAGACAAGCTCACCACCGGCTGCTTCCTTGAGCATCGTCAGCTGCAGACGGGGCAGCTCAGTCGTAACGTCGTTCTCGATCAGACGCCACGGTATCTCGGGATGACGGCGCATGGTGCCGGTGCCAGAGCACGGCGCATCGATAAACACCGTGTCGAACAGAGCGGGCTCGCCGAGCTTGGCATCAAACGACGTAAGCACCTCATTGAGCTCGCAGGCATCGCCCGACACCGTACGAACACCCGAGATACCCGCCTTATGCAGGCGCGCGAGATTCTGATCGCACTTACGATCGTGCAGATCGAGCGCGGTATGCTGATGCTCGTACCCGGCACGCTTGGCCTGGCACATCATCACATAGGTCTTGGTGCCGCGACCGGCGCCAATCTCCAGGCAACGACCGGGACGTGTTGCGGCAGTGGCGATAAGCTGAGCGTTGAGGTCCGAGGCAACCGCGGCAGCACGCTCAAACACGCCCGATGCAACCGTGACCTGCGCATCGACGGGAGCATGGCAGCCCGGGAAGACAGGCGCAACGAGCTGCGAGATATACGGGTCGGCCTTGGTCGCAAATGCATTCTCGTGCAGTGCAAGCGGCGCGGGGGCCAGATTGCCGGCAAAGTTGAGCGCGCCCTCGGGCGTATCGAACGAGGCCATAATACGAGCGCACAGCCAGCGAGGAAGACCCATCAAACGAGACAGGCGAACCAGGCGGCGCTCGGACTCATCCACGTCGGATGCCGTGGCAAAGTCCTCAACATTGTCCGCAACCTTGTGCAGCACCGCGTTAGCCAGGCCCGCGGCAGACTTGGCACCGCTGCGCACCAGCTCAACACCCTGGCTCACGGCAACGCGGCCCGGCGTATGCAGATAGAGCATCTCGAAGGCCGAGATGCGAAGCGCCATGCGAACGCGCGGCGCGACCTTTTTGGGCTTATCCAAAAACTGATCGAGCAACTCATCCAAAATGCCCTGCGTAGCGGCAACACCGAGCGCCAAACGAGCGGCAAAAGCGGAATCGCGCTGGTCAATGGCCTTGGCGGAAGCACGGGAAGACAACACGTCGCGCGCATACATACCGCGGCGATCGGCCTCCATCAACACATCGAGCGCAAGCTTGCGCGCGGGAGACAACTTGCTCATGACAGTACACCCCACCTAAGTTCGGCACCCTGCAGGCCGGCGGCCCAGGCAGAAGCAGCCATGGCACGCTTGCCATCGGGCTTAACCTCAAGCAGTTCAACCGCACCATCGGAAAGGCCCAGGTAAACACGCTTGCTCTTAACGGCAACAGCGCCCTCCCCAAGCGACACGTCGGCCGGCGCAGCATCGAGCACGCGAACCGACTTGCCGGCAATCACACAACGGGCAGGCGCGGTATCGGACGAAGCGAGCACATGACGCACGCAGTCGAGAGCCGCCATCTGCGGATCCAGGCGCATCTCCTGCTTGGAAATCTTGGCAGCATGAGTGACGAGCGACTCATCCTGCTCAGTCCAAACAGCCGAGCCATCGGCAAGCGAGGGAAGCGTGTCGGCAAGCAGTTTGCCGCCAAGCTCA
>URVK01000096.1 GCA_900551305.1 uncultured Collinsella sp. | reverse complement strand
TTCGCCACGGGCGTGTTGACGGCGATCGTCGCCATCGTCATGCTCATCGTCGTCTCCATGGTGGCCTATATCCTGTTCGAGGGCATCTCGACGCTGTTCCAGCCGGGCTTTCTCACGGAGCCGTCGCGCGCCAACGGAACGCAGGGCGGCGTGCTCTACCAGCTGTTCGACTCGTTCTACCTGCTGCTGATCACCCTGATCATCTCGGTGCCCATCAGCCTGGGCGGAGCGGTCTTTTTGGTTGAGTACGCGCCGGACGGACCCATCCGCGACATCGCCTCCACCGCCATCGAGACGTTGTCCTCGCTGCCTTCCATCGTCGTCGGCATGTTCGGTTTTCTGGTGTTCTCGGTGCAGCTGGGCTGGAAGTACTCCATCATCTCCGGCGCCGTCGCGCTCACCATGTTCAACATCCCCATCCTGGTGCGCGTGATCCAGCAGGCGCTCGAGGACGTGCCGCAGGCCCAGCGCGATGCGTGCCTGGCCATGGGCCTCACCCGTTGGGAGGCCACGCTGCACATCCTGATTCCCGAGGCCATGCCCGCCATCGTGACCGGCATCGTGCTTTCGGCCGGCCGTGTGTTTGGCGAGGCCGCAGCACTGCTTTTTACCTCGGGTATGAGCTCGCCGGTTCGCCTGAACTTCTTGAGCTTTAACCTGTCGAGCCCCACCTGTGCCTGGAACGTGTTCCGCCCTGGCGAGTCGCTCGCCGTGCATATCTACAAGATCTATGGCGAGGGCAGCCCCGAGGCCCAGCAGATCGTTTGGGGTACCGCAGCGCTGCTGATGATTTGCGTGCTGCTGTTTAACGTAATCGCCCGCATTGTGGGCAAGCAACTGGCAAGGAAGATGACGGCCGAATGAGCGAGATGAATGTAACGCCCGCAACCGAAGCGGCATCGTCCGAGACCCAGGACTTCCTGTCGAGCGTGGGGGAGAGCGAGAGGCGCGTGCGCGTAAGCGGCAAGGCCGTGAGCGACGAGGTCGTGCTCTCCACCAAGGACGTCAACGTGTACTATGGCGACCACCATGCGCTACACGACACGTCGCTCGACTTTCACAAGGGTGAGATCACGGCGCTCATTGGGCCTTCGGGCTGCGGTAAGTCGACCTTCTTGCGCAGTCTCAACCTTATGAATCGCGAGATTCGCGGCTGCCGCGTGGAGGGCGAGATTAACTACCGCGGACGCAATGTGAACACCAGGACCGAGAACACGTACGAGCTGCGTCGCTCCATTGGCATGGTGTTCCAGCAGCCCAACCCTTTCCGCAAGTCCATTCGCGACAACATCACGTTTGCGCCCAAGCGTCACGGCATTACCGACCGTGACGAGCTTGATCGTATGGTCGAGGAGAGCCTGCGCGGTGCAGCGCTGTGGGACGAGGTCAAGGACAAGCTCGACAAGAGCGCCTACGCGCTTTCGGGCGGTCAGCAGCAGCGCCTGTGCATCGCGCGCACGCTGGCGCTCAACCCCGATGTGATCCTGTTTGACGAACCCTGCTCGGCGCTCGACCCCATCTCGACGCTGGCGATCGAGGACCTCATGTCGTCGATTGTGGCCGACCGCGCCATCGTCATCGTGACGCACAACATGGAGCAGGCGTCGCGTGTGTCCAACCGCACGGCGTTCTTCTACATGGGCGATATGGTCGAGTACGACGAGACCGACGAGATTTTCCAACGGCCCAAGGATAAGCGGCTGAATGATTACCTCACCGGCATGTTCTCCTAGTCCGGGACATGCTTGAGGCCCGCGGCGGCCACGGTTGCCACGGGACTGATTGGAGAGGCGGGTCATCTCTTGCGGGAGATGGCCCGCCTTTTGCTCTGCGACCGAAACGACCACCACAAAGGGGACAGGCGCCTTCGTGGTGGTTTGGGGTGGGGCTCGCTGCTATCATGGACAACGTTGAATTTCTACGAAGGAGCAGGGCATATGGCGATTCTTTTGGGATGCGATTCCGTCAGCCTAGAGTTTCCCACCAAGCATATTTTCGATAGCGTTACGCTCGGCGTGGGCGAGGGCGACCGCATTGGTATTGTCGGTAAAAACGGCGACGGCAAGTCGACGCTGCTGAGCGTGCTCGCCGGCACGTTGGAGCCCGACGACGGCCGCGTGACGCACCGTCGCGGCACCACGATCGGTCTACTCGGCCAAAAGGACCAGCTGGTCGATACCGACACCGTGCATCATGCCGTTGTGGGTGACGTCCCCGAGTACGAGTGGGCGTCGAGCCCCCGCACGCGCCAGATTCTCGCCGGTCTTATTAGCGATGTGCCCTGGGAGGGCACGGTTGGCGAGCTTTCGGGCGGCCAGCGCCGTCGCGTGGACCTCGCGCGCCTGCTGATCGGCGACTACGACGTGCTCATGCTCGACGAGCCCACCAATCACCTGGACATGCGCACCATCAACTGGCTCGCGCGTCACTTAAAGGCCCGCTGGCAGCGCGGCCAGGGCGCGATGCTCGTGGTCACGCACGACCGCTGGTTCTTGGACGAGGTCTGCACCAGTATGTGGGAGGTCCACGACGGCCAGGTCGATCCCTTCGAGGGCGGCTACTCCGCATATATCCTGCAGCGCGTGGAGCGCGACCGCATGGCCGCGGTTACCGAGGAGCGCCGTCGCAACATGGCGCGCAAGGAGCTCGCGTGGCTGAGCCGCGGCGCCCAGGCGCGTTCCACTAAGCCCAAGTTTCGCGTTGATGCCGCTCGCGAGCTGATTGCCGACGTGCCGCCCGTGCGTGACGAGCTGGAGCTCAAGCGCCTCGCCGTGAGCCGCCTAGGCAAGCAGGTTATCGATGTGGTCGACGTGGACGCCGGCTATGCGGATGCCGATGGCGCGCCCAAGCAGGTACTCTCCGACGTGACCTGGCTCATTGGTGCGGGCGACCGCTATGGTCTTTTGGGCGAGAATGGCGCTGGCAAGTCGACGCTGCTTGATGTGATCCAGGGCAAAATTGCGCCCACGCGCGGCCGCGTGAAGATTGGCCAGACAGTGCGCTTTGGCGTGCTGTCGCAGCAGCTCGAGGAGCTCGAACCCTACATGGGCGACACGATCCGAGAGGTGCTCAGCAACTATAAGAAGTGCTACGTCATCGACGGCAAGGAGACTTCGCCCGAGAAGCTCTGCGAGCGTCTGGGCTTTACGACGCAGCAGCTCTGGAGTCGCATCGGCGATCTTTCGGGCGGCCAGCGCCGTCGCCTGTCGCTGCTACTGACAATCCTGGACGAGCCCAACGTGCTCATCCTGGACGAGCCCGGCAACGACCTGGATACCGACATGCTGGCGATTGTCGAGGATCTGCTCGACGGCTGGCCCGGCACGCTGATCCTGGTGACGCACGACCGCTTTTTGATGGAGCGCGTGACCGACCAGCAGTGGGCGCTGCTCGACGGCCACCTGACGCATATGCCCGGCGGCGTGGACCAGTACCTGCGCCTGTGCAACGCCACCGCCGAGGGCGAGCCCGTGGGCGCGCCGAGCGCCAAGACCGGCACGTTTGACACCGGTGCCGCGGCAGCTGCGGCCGAAAAGCCCAAGTCGAGCGGTCAGCCCAACGGCCTGTCCAACGCCGAGCGCCAGAAGCTCCGCCGCGAGGTGAGTTCGCTCGAGCGCAAGATGGAGACGCAGCGCGCCCGCGTTGAGGAGGCCGAGGCAGCAATGGCCCAAGTCGATCCCACAACCTACACGGCGCTCGGCGAGCAGCAGGCAAAGATCGACGAGGCTCACGCCGCCATGGACGAGCTGGAGATGGCGTGGCTCGAGGCGAGCGAAAAGCTCGAGGGCGAGGAGTAGACGAGGATGATCAAAGCCGCGTTTTTCGATATCGACGGCACGCTGCTGAGCTTTAAGACCCACCGGATTCCGGCGTCGGCGCAGCAGGTGCTCGACAGCTTTCACGAGCAGGGGATCGCATGCGTGATCGCCACGGGTCGCCCGACCTACCAGATGCCGGACTGGCTGTTCGACCTGGGCTGGGATGCGTACATTACGCTCTCGGGTCAGCACTGTTTTGATGCCGAGGGGGTTTACCGCAGCTGTCCGATCGATCCGGACGACGTTGCGGTGATTGTGGACCAGGTGGCGCAGGGGCGCTATGACTCGCTGTGCATGCAGGGCGAGAACTCGTTTGTGAACCGCCTGTCCGAGCGCGTGGTGACGGCTGGCAGCAACGCGGGAATCGTCTACCACGAGGAGCCGTTTGAGCACGCCTTTGACGCACCGGTCTACCAGTTCTGCGCCTTTGTGGACCCGGCCGACGAACATATCGTGACCGACGCCGTGTCGCATTCGCTCACCACGCGCTGGTGCGACCTGTTCTGCGACATTATTCCCGCTAACGGCGGCAAGGACCTGGGCGTGGCGGCGACGCTCGAGCGGCTTGGTATCGACGCGAGCGAGGCGATTGCCTTTGGCGACGGCGAGAACGACCTGTCGATGTTTGCCGCCGTGGGCACGAGTGTGGCCATGGGCAACGCACAGGACACGGTGAAAGCTGCGGCGACCTATGTGACGACTGCCGTGGACGACGACGGCATCTACAACGCCGCGAAGCACTTTGGATTGATGTAACTGCGGGCCGGCACCTGGCACCTGGGGACACTCCTTGCGGGGCGTCCCCATTTTGTTTTCGTCCCGCACGTTTTGTGAAACACGGCTAACTTTTAGGCAAAGTAGTAAGACATGGGCAACTTTTGCGGTAAAGTTAGCCGTGGAAAGTATCCAAAGGCTAACTAGCAATCATCGCGAAAGGCGGCCCATGGCCCTACGTGAATCCGGAGAAGACTATCTCGAATCGATCTACGTTCTGTCGGAACGCCAGGGCATCGTGCGCTCGATCGACGTTGCGGAGTACCTCGGCGTAACCAAGGCGAGCGTTTCCAAGGCCATGGCGACGCTGGAAAGCAACGGCTATGTCGAAATGGGCAAGCGCGACGTTCATCTGACGGAGCGTGGTCTGGAGGTCGCTCGTCAAATGTGGGAGCGTCACTGCTTTTTCGTGGGGCTGCTGGAGGATGCGGGTGTTTCGGCTGAGGTCGCGTCGCAAGAGGGCTGCCACATGGAGCACTGCCTGAGCGAGGAGAGCTTTGAGAAGCTAAGATCGATGCTGGGGCGGGACGGTGCTTCGGCGCCAACAATGACCGACTAGCACTCCCGCAGCGGCGCGCCTCCCGCGCCGGAACGGTGCGGGACAGCGACCGAGACGAGTAGTCCCACCAACTAAGTCCACCTCAGACAGGGACCCCCCCCAGCAAGCGATGCCCAAGAACCGCCAGCTGTGTCAACGCAGGTCGGGGCCGGGCTTGGTTTTGAAAACATTCCGCGAGACCCGTCTTTCCGTTGCTCCGCAGGAGCAGGGAAGACGGGCCTCATGCGCGAGGACGTTTTCAAAACCAAGCCCGGTCCCGGCCGGACAGCCCACGAACGCTACAGGTTCTTGACACCCATCGCGCGCATGGCGTTCAGGATGGCGATGATCGCCACGCCTACGTCGCCGAACACGGCAAGCCACATGTTGGCGATGCCCAGTGCCGCAAGCACCAGAATCAGCAACTTAATACCCAGCCCAAAGATCATGTTCTGCCAGACAATCGCCATGGTCTTTCGTGCCACGCGGATCGCGCGGGAAATGTTGGACGGCTTGTCGTCCATGAGCACAACGTCGGCGGCCTCAATCGCGGCGTCGGAACCCATAGCGCCCATGGCAATGCCAACGTCCGCGCGGGTGAGCACGGGCGCATCGTTGATGCCGTCGCCGACAAAGGCGAGCTTGCCCTTGCCCGATTCGGCTGCCAGCAATGCCTCGACGCGCTCGACCTTGTCGCCCGGCAGCAGCTGCGCGTGGAGCTCGTCGAGCCCCAGCTGCTTGGCCACCGCAGCAGCCACTTCCTCGCGGTCGCCCGTGAGCATGACGGTGCGCTTGACGCCGGCGGCGTGCAGGTCGCGGATCGTCTGCTCGGCATCGGCCTTAACGGTGTCTGCAATCACGATGTGGCCGGCGTACACGCCGTCAACGAGCACGTGGAGGATTGTGCCGACAACCTCGCAATTGGGAGCGTCGATACCGGCCGCAGCAAGCATCTTGGCATTGCCAACGACGACGTGCTTGCCGTCGATGGTTGCCGTCACGCCATGGCCCGCGTCGTTGGTGGAGTCGCTTACGCGCTTGGGGTCGACCTCGCCATGGTAGGCGGCGCGCACGGACTGCGCGATGGGGTGATCGGAGAACGACTCCGCAAGGGCTGCGACCTCGAGCAACGACTGCTCGGTATAGCCAGACTCGGGGTGCACCGCCACGACCGAAAACGTGCCGTTGGTGAGCGTGCCGGTCTTGTCGAAGACGACGGTGTCCACGTCGGCGAGCGTTTCGAGGTAGTTAGAACCCTTGATGAGAACGCCTAGTTTGGATGCGCCGCCGATGCCGCCAAAGAAGCTGAGCGGCACGCTGATCACGAGCGCGCACGGGCAGCTGACGACCAGGAAGGTCAGGCCGCGCAGGATCCAG
>URVK01000095.1 GCA_900551305.1 uncultured Collinsella sp. | reverse complement strand
CCGATGGTATACCCGGGATCGTGCGCATGAGCGCGATGTCCTCGCAGCACTGATGCGTGGCGCCGTCTTCACCGACCGAGATGCCCGCGTGCGTAGCGCCGATTTTGACGTTGAGGTGCGGATAGCCGATGGAATTACGCACTTGTTCGTACGCGCGGCCGGCGGCGAACATGGCAAAGGTGCTCGCAAAGGCGACGTGCCCCGTGGTTGCAATGCCGGCGGCAAGCCCCATCAAGTTGCTCTCGGCAATGCCGGCGTCGTAGAAGCGCTCAGGGTGCGCGGCCTTAAACTTACCGGTCTGCGTTGCGGCGGCCAGGTCGGCATCGAGAACCACAAAGTCATCGTGCTCATTGCCCAGCTCGACAAGTGCCTCGCCATAGCTAACGCGCGTGGCGACTTTCTTGACGTCTGCCATTAGAGCTCCTCCCCTGCTGCTGCGAGCTCGGCCATGGCCTGCTCAAACTGTTCATCGTTGGGTGCCTTGCCGTGCCAGCCCACCTGGTTTTCCATAAAGGAAACGCCCTTGCCCTTCACCGTCTCGGCGATAATGGCCACAGGCGAGGCACTCACTTTGCGAGCCTCGGCAAAGGCCGCGGCAATCTGCGCCATGTCGTTACCGTCGGCGAGCTCAATCACATGCCACTTAAAGGCACGGAACTTGTCGGCAAGCGGCATAGCCGAGTTAACTTCGTCGATACTGCCGTCAATTTGCAGGCCATTGTGATCGACGATAGCGACGAGGTTATCCAGGTCGTGGTTGCCGGCGAACATGGCCGCCTCCCACACCTGCCCCTCCTCGCACTCGCCGTCGCCCAACAGCGTGTAGACGCGGTAGCTGTCACCCCAGTGCTTTGCAGCGAGTGCCATTCCAACCGCGGCGGAGATACCCTGACCGAGCGATCCGGTAGACATGTCAACGCCCGGCGTGTCATTCATATTGGGATGGCCCTGCAGGCGGCTGCCGATATGACGGCAGTATCGGCCCCGCTGGCCGCCTGCCGATATGACGGAGCGTCTCGAGCTCCTCCTTGGGAAAGAACCCGCGCTCGGCGAGCACGGCATAGAGTGCCGGAGCGCAATGTCCCTTGGAGAGCACAAAGCGGTCGCGCTCGGCGCGGCTCGGATTCGCCGGGTCGACATCCATTTCCTCAAAGTAGAGGTAGGTCATAATGTCGGCGGCGCCAAGCGACCCGCCCGGATGCCCCGACTTGGCGGCATGGACGCCCGTGACAATACCGCGGCGAACCTCATTGGCAATCTTGGCCAGTTCCTGATCGGTCATGGAGTTTCCTCTCTTGAGCACGCCGGCCCGGCATAACAAATGCTGGGCCGGCAGAACCATCGTTACTGTGCCTCGACGACCTTTTTCCAGTCGGCCTCGAACGAGGCAAGGCCCTGGTCGGTCAGCGGGTGATGCAGGCATTTCTTAAGAGCGGCCATGGGGACGGTCGCAATATCGGCACCGAGTAGCGCCGCCTGGGTCACGTGATTGGGCGTGCGGACGGATGCGGTGATGATCTCGACGGTGTCGTCGACGTTCTTACCGGTCCAGTCATAGTTCTTGATGCAGGTCACAACGTTGTCGAGCTGCGAGATACCGTCCTCGGCGATGTCATCGAAGCGTCCCACAAACGGGCTGATGTAGCGGGCGCCGGCGTTGGCGGCCATCAAGGCCTGGGTCGGCGAGAAGACGAGCGTCATGTTGACGCGCACGCCCGCATCGGCCAGCGCGCGGCAGGCGGCGAGGCCGGCCTCGCAGACGGGGAGCTTAACCACAATGTTGGGAGCCAGGGCGGCAAGACGCTTGCCCTCCTCGATCATGCCCTCGGCAGTAGTCGCGGTAGACTCGGCAGACACGGGCAGACCCTCGCAGAGCTCGGCAATCTTGAGCATATGGGGCTCAAAGTCGGCGAGCTTCCCGCCGGTCTTGGCGTACAGGGACGGATTGGTGGTGACGCCGGCAAGGCAGCCCCAGCTCTTGGCCTCGGCGATCTCGTCAAGGTTGGCGGTATCGATAAAGAACTTCATGGTACAAACTCCTTCGAAGGAATAGCTAGCAATCTAAGGACAACGGCTCAATCACTGGTCGAACCAACGTCAGCGAGCGGGCAGCTGCCGTGGCAAGGTGGTGCGAAAGAGGAGCGAAGCGTACTTTGGTACGCGAGCGACGGCTTGAGCGCCAGATTGCCCGGCAGATGCTCGCGCAGCGTCGACCGGTCCGGCGTTTGTCAAAACGCCGGAACTACTTAGTCCTCGAGAGCCTTCTCGATGCGGCTCGTGACGCCCTTGAGGTTAAGACCGACGACGTACTGCTTAATCGGGCGCTTGATGTGCTCGATCACAAAGCGCTTGCCGTCGATGTCCTGGGCAGCGAGGTTGCGATAGAGCTTCTCGACCTGCTCCTTGACCTCGGGATCGTTGAACGCGTAGTGGCCGGAGACATCCAGAATCTTCAGGCTGAGCTCGTCGTCGGCCAGAATGTCGTCAACCTGCAGGTTGACATCATCGCCGGTCATCCACTTGCGCCAGCGCTCGGTCTTGATAGCCTTGACCAGCAGCGTGTGATACAGGTCGGAGGGATCGTCGCACAGGCCGTTGTCGACCAGAATCTGCTCGGTAGCGCAGAGCTTGAGGTAGGCGCGGGTCTCCTCGGTGCCGTACTGAGGGGCGACATTGGAAGCGGTCACGTGAGCCGGAATGTGCTCGAGCAGCGTCGCGTCGTCCAGGTAGTCGGCGTTGTGCTCCTTCAGGCCCACGCCGTAGCGCTTTGCCATGTCGGCGAGCTCGCGGGCGTTCTTAAAGTTGTAATGGCCAACCTGCTCGGTCCAACGGGTGAGCGTACCGGTCTGGCCGACGATAAAGGTGGGCATGGGGCAGCCGCGCTTCTCGAGCTCGGGCTGCAGCTGAGAAATGAACTCCTCGTACTTATCGGTAGAGGTCAAGCCGCCATTGGTCTCCTCGGTACCGACCTCATAGGCAACCTCAGGCAGGTTATGCTCGCGACGGTACTGCTCAAGATAGTCGATAAGATCGATCGTGCGGCGAAGCACCACGTCGAGCGGAATAACTTTGCCGATCTGATAGGGATCCTTGGTGGGGTCGACCATCAGCAGGTCAAAGCCCGCCTCCATGTCGGCGACGAAGGACTTGCGGGCGAGCTCCATGGCCTCGTCCTCGGGCAGGTGGGCGTTACGCTCCTCGTCGCGCTGCCACGGACCGCCGTGATCGCGGCACAGGTAGTACGGGCCGGTGTAGCCCACCTCGTCGGCAACCTTCTTGATGTCGGCGGCAAAGCGCTTCTGGTCCCAACCGTTGACGTAGCCGGCGCCCATCTCGTCCATATCGACCTGGTTGCGGCTGGCGATAAACATGGGCGGGAAATCCTCGTCCTTGGCAAGCTCGAACACAGCCTGAATCAGGTTGGGGCTCATGGGGCCAATGCCGACCATGGTTGCGTGATCGCCGCTATCTTGCAGCTTGAGCATGCCCTGAACGGCCTGGCGGATGGTGAGGTTGGACATTTTGTTCTCCTTCTCCAGAGGATTTTTGACAAAAGTTCCCTGGAACCCAGATGCGGGCCCTATCAGTACGGATGGATTTTGTTGTGTAGGGGCGGTTGTGCGGAGTCAAATCCATCCCTCCGCACAACCGGAGTCCTTAAAGGTTTACTTGGCCTGCTTATCGAGCGTGGGCTTCATGGCAATCAGGATTGCAGCGGCGACCACGGAGCCAATCACGATGTCCAGGCAGAACAGCGCGACGTTGTTGGTGGCAAGGGCGACGATAAAGCCACCGTGCGGGACGTAGCAGTCGATACCCTGGAAGGCGGCAAGCGCCGCACCCACGGCAGAACCGATGCAGATGCCGGGAAGGGTGTGACCGAGATCCTTGACCGCGAAGGGGATAGCGCCCTCGGTAATACCGATGCAGCCCATAAACAGTGCGGAGATACCCATCTGACGATCGGCGTCATCGAACTTGTTCTTGGCGATGAGCGCGCGAGGCCGCAGGCAATCGGGGGAATGGCGACAGCGACGCGGAACATACCGTTGGGGCCGTAGATGCCGGAGGCCATGATGGCCATAGTAAAGGTCGAAGCGGTCTTGTTGACGGGACCACCCATATCGAAGGCGGTCATAACGCCAATGACCAGGCCCAGGACGACGGCGGAGCCGCCCTGCAGGCTACCGAGCACGCCGGTGAGCCAATCCATCACAAAGCCAAGCGGCGTGGCCAGGATGTAGATGTAGGCCATGCCCAGGACGAGCGAGGTCAGAATCGGGATGATCAGGATCGGCATGATGGTCTGGATGGTGTTGTTGACCTTCCAGGTCTTCATCCAGCGGACAAAGTAACCGCAGATGACAGCCATAATCATGGCGCCCAAGAAGCCGGTCGAAACGCTGTTGCCACTCGGGGTGACGACGGCGTTGTTGACCAAGTAGCCCAGGACAAAACCGGGGGCAAGCGCGGGCTTGCCGGCCATCGAGTAAGCGATGTATGCCGCAAGCACCGGAAGTATGTGAACCCTATGGATATTAACCTCAATTACAGCGAGGACGACAGCCCCCTTGCGCTGAAATCCGACTTTATCCTTTCCCTCTGCGAGCTTGTCATAGGCGGCAAGGAGGGCTTGCAGCCCGTCGATAAGACCGTCATTGACCGAGCCGTTAGGAACGTGTACCGCCCTTTCCTTGCAGACCCCGACCCGGAGAAAATGCCGATTTTGGGCGACCTCTACGACGAGCTTTTGAAGCAGCCGGAGCCGGAAGCGGCGCGTATCGCGTCGGCGTTGGAGCTGTACGTTTCCGGGAGCCTTAACGTCTTTAACCACAGGACGAATGTAGAGCTTTCAAACCGCCTTGTCTGCTTTGACATCAAGCAGCTTGGGAAGCAGCTCAAAAAGTTAGGTATGCTCATTGTGCAAGACCAGGTATGGAACCGCGTCACTATCAACCGGGCAGAAAGGAAATCCACCCGCTACTACATGGACGAATTTCATCTTCTCTTGAAAGAGGAACAGACCGCCGCCTATTCCGTCGAAATCTGGAAGCGTTTCAGAAAATGGGGCGGCATACCCACAGCAATCACGCAGAACGTCAAAGATTTGCTTGCTTCCCGCGAAGTGGAGAATATCTTTGAGAACAGCGATTTTGTCCTCATGCTCAATCAGGCGGCGGGCGACCGGGCTATCCTTGCGAAGCAGCTCAATATCTCCCCGCAGCAGATGAAATATGTCACCCATACCGAAGCGGGCGAGGGGCTTATCTTCTACGGGAACGTGGTGCTGCCCTTTGTAGACCGCTTCCCGAAAGACACCGAGCTTTACCGGGTAATGACGACGAAGCCGGAGGAAGTGGGCGAAGCATGAACGGGCTGAAAACTGACACAATCATCAACCGGGACGCGCTCTATGCCTTGCGGGAGCTTCCAGAGGAAAGCGTACATTGTTGCGTCACAAGCCCGCCCTACTATGCGCTTAGGGATTACGGGCTTGACGCACAGATTGGACGGGAGGACACGCCGGAGCAGTACATTGACAGGCTTACCGAAGTTTTCCGCGAAGTGCGCCGGGTACTGCGTTCTGACGGTACTTTCTGGCTGAATATCGCGGACACCTATTGCGGCACAGGCAACAAAGGCTACCATGCAGACCCGAAGAACCCCAAAGGGAGGAACGGTCAAGCCGTATCAATCGCAAGACAGGCGGCGGGCTGCAAACAAAAGGACTTAATCGGCATTCCGTGGCTCTTGGCTTTTGCCCTACGCGCTGACGGGTGGTATCTGCGGAGCGATATTATCTGGCAGAAAGAAAACCCCATGCCGGAAAGCGTGAAAGACCGCCCTACCCGCTGCTATGAACATATCTTTCTGCTTACGAAGTCAAGGAAGTATTTCTATGACGCAGCCGCCATAGCCGAGCCATTAGCCCCCACAACGGCGGCGCGGTACCGCACCGGGCGCAGCGCGGGACAGAAATATGCGGACAAAGTACCCGGACAGGGAAACGTACAGGGGCTTAACCGGGCAAGGAGCGGCAGCTACTACGACGAAGCCCTCATGCCGACCATGCGGAACAGGCGGGACGTGTGGCTAATCAATACCGTACCCTACAAGGGCGGGCATTTCGCCGCGTTCCCGCCGAAGTTAGCCGAAACCTGTATCAAGGCGGGCTGTCCGAAAGGCGGCGTTGTGCTTGACCCCTTTTTCGGCAGCGGCACGACGGGGGCAGCCGCGAAACAGCTTCACAGGCATTATATAGGCATTGAGATAAACACCGAATATTGCGCCCTTGCAAGGGCGCGGATTGGAGGAACAGAAAAATAAAACAGTATAGAGCGCGTGAGAAAGTCACGCAGAAAATGACCCGCGAGGGAGCCGTTGAGGTAAACGCCGCCACAGGCAAGAAAAAGCGTATCAGCAACCGCATAAGGGACGCTGACCTTACGAAAAAGGAAGCCGCCCCGCAGCAGCCGGAACAGGCAGCGCAGCCCCTACCGGGCGGCGCAGCTT
>URVK01000094.1 GCA_900551305.1 uncultured Collinsella sp. | reverse complement strand
TCGGTGCGCGCGAGCCTCATCGGAACTGTGGAGCCGGTTTCGGCGACCATCACCAGCGCCGTTATGCTGGGGACGGTGTTTTTGCCGACCGACCTTATCGGCTTTGTCATGATCATCGTGATGATGTTCCTCACGGTGTAGCTAGCGCCGCCGCCAAGACAGAAAAGGTGTTGTGCCGCATTTTCGCCAATTGATGTCCGTGTCTGGAGTTTAGCTGTCGATGCTCAAAATGCCATAAACTAGTAACGTTATGGACTTTTTCATTGCGACTCAATTGCGAGGATTTCTTTATGGCTGGTAATCACTTTAAGGGCAGCGATAGCGGCCGCCCTGCAGTTCCGCCGCGTCCGAACGGGGCTGGTAAGGCCGGCACGCCGGGCGGCGCTGGACAGGGCGGTTCCGGTAAGCGCGTGTCCCCGGGCGAGACGGCGATGTTTACCGCTCTGTACGAGCAGTCTCAAAAGGCAAAAAAGACCGGCCGTGCAAGAGGAAATGTCTTTGCGGACGGTGCAACCTCCACGTCGCAGCCGAGCGGGGCTCCTTCAGTACCCGCGAACAACGCGGGTGCTGCCAACGCCGCGAATGGCGCCGGCAACGTTAATGCCGGCAAGGCCGCCAACAATACTCCCTCTGCCGGTGGCGCGGGGCTTACGGGTAACCTTGGCACGATTTACACCGGCGCCTCCGAGACTGGCACGTTCGCCCGCCTGGATGATAGCGGTGCCGAGTTTGCGGGCTCGGGTTCCAAGGAAGATTATTACGATTTTGGTTTGAACTACGGTAGCGACGCTTCGTCGAGTTCGACCTCTGACGGTCTGGTCCGTCATCGCCATCGCAAGGGCGAGCGCAAAAAGTGTCACACCGGCGCCATTATTGCCGCTGTAGTCGCGGTGCTTCTCGTTGTGCTTGGCGCAAGCGGCTTTATGCTGCTTAACTCGGCAAAGACCGTAAAGAGCGAAGCGAAGGAGGCTGTCGAGATCGTCGGTGGCCTTAAGGACAAGGTCACGTCGGGCGATTTTTCGACGCTGCCTGACGACGCGAAGAAGATCGATGAGCTCTGCAACAGCATGAAGGCGGAGACCTCGAGCCCGCTGTGGACGGCGGCTTCGTTTATCCCGGTGTATGGCGGCGATATCAATGCGGCCCGCACCATGATTGACGCCCTGTCCGATGTCTCGAGCAATGCGCTGGTTCCCATGGCCGACAACCTTTCGCAGGCCACGCCCGGCAAGCTGTTCCAGGACGGCATGATTAACGTGTCCGCGCTGCAGGCGGTCGCCGATTCGCTTTCCAGCAGCTCGAAGGTGTTCAAGAGCGCCAACGAGAAGATCCAGGGCATTGGCGATACTCATATTTCCCAGGTGACCGAGCTGGTCGATAAGGCCAAGGACGGCTTTGCCACCCTCAACGGTGCGGTTGACGCGGCGGAGAAGGTCGCCCCCGTCCTTCCCCAGATGCTTGGCGCCAACGGCCAGACGCGCAACTACCTTATGTACGCCATGAACAACGTCGAGATTCGTGCTTGCGGCGGCTTTGGCGGTTCGCAGGGCCTGATTTCGGTCACTGACGGCCAGATGTCGATTGGCGAGTTTGTTCCCCGCATTGGACTCAGCGAGGATGAGGCAGTCGAGAGCGTCGACGAAGAGGATGAGGCGCTGTTCGGCAACCACAGTAACCTGTACAACTCGGGCAATACCTATTCGCCTGATTGGCCCCGCAACTCGCAGCGTGTCGCCGCGCTGTGGAAGTCCCAGTATGGACAGGACGTTGATGGCGTCATCGGTATCGACCCGGTGTTCCTGCAGTATCTGCTGGGCCTGGTCGGTAACGTGTCACTGCCCGACGGAACGGTTGTCGACGGCACCAACGCCGCAAAGGTCCTCATGCACGATGTGTACTGGAACTATCCGGTCGAGGAGTCTGACGGCATCTTTGCATCCGTCGCCAGCGCTGCCTTCGACAAGATCCTTGGCGGTATCGGCGATGTCGATGTTACGAAGCTTGTCAGCGCCGTTGAGCGCGGTGCCGAAGAGGGCCGCCTGATCGCGTGGATGAGAAACGATGATGAGCAGAATGCCATCAAAGAGACGGGCATTGACGCTTCGCTGCCCGATCCGGATGACCCGAGTGCCGATCCTGTTGCCGGCGTTTACTTTAACAACCTGAGCTTCTCCAAGCTCGACTGGTATCTGAACGCCGACACTCAGATTGGTCAGGGCGTGAAGAACGGCGACGGCACGTGCTCCTATCGCATCACCGTTACCCTGACGAACATCATGACGCAGGAGGAGGCTGGCAAGCTGCCCGACTACGTTGCGGCGAGCGCGCCCGATGCCGCGCGTGACGACGAACGCCTGAATGTCTCGTTGTTTGCCCCGACGGGCGGCAACATCAGTGACCTTACGGTTGAGGGCACACAGTTTGGTCTTGGCGCCGCTACGTGGCATGGAATCCCCTTCTATTCGGGCACCGTTGACCTGCATGCTGGCGAGACGACGACGATCACGTATACGCTGACCACGTCGGCCGAGGCGGGGGACAAGCCGCTTACGCTGCGTCAGACTCCTACATGCCAGGCGGCTCGCGACAGCGCGTCGGCGTAGGGTTTTTCTGGTAGCGCAGATAATCGAGTACCATTTTGGGGCGGACAGGCAATCTGTCCGCCCCTATTTTGTAAGGAGAGCGCATGAAGTACTTTGGCACCGACGGCTTTCGCGGTGAGGCCAACGTTGGGCTGACGGTAGAGCACGCTTATAAGATTGGCCGTTTTGTGGGCTGGTATTACGGCGCCAACCGCGAGCGCAAGGCACGCGTCATCGTGGGCAAGGACACGCGTCGCTCGAGTTATA
The DNA here is from genome assembly GCA_900551305.1 of uncultured Collinsella sp. GTDB lineage: Bacteria > Actinomycetota > Coriobacteriia > Coriobacteriales > Coriobacteriaceae > Collinsella. The sequence continues at coordinate 3,748 of URVK01000094.1, read as the reverse complement.
TGTTCGAGGCGGCGCTGGTGAGCGGTCTGGTCGCGAGCGGTGCGGACGCCTATATGCTGCACGTGATCCCCACGCCGGGCGTGGCGCATCAGACCGTGGAGGGCTGCTTCGATTGCGGCATCATGATCAGCGCGAGCCACAACCCGTTTTGCGATAACGGCATTAAGCTCGTCAACAGCGACGGCTTTAAGATGGACGAGGACGTACTGGAGCTCATCGAGGACTACATCGATGGCAAGAGCGAGGTGCCGCTGGCCACGGGCAACCACATCGGCGCCACGGTGGACTACATGCAGGGCCGCAACCGCTACATTGCTTCGCTCATCGCCAGCGTGAACTTTTCGCTGCAGGGCGTCAAAATCGGTATCGACTGCGCCAACGGCTCGGCTTCCTCGGTGGCCGGTGTTCGACGCGCTGGGCGCTGACGTGCGCGTGATCAACGCCGCGCCCGATGGTTTTAACATCAATGTCGACTGCGGCTCTACGCATATTGAGCGCCTGCAGCGCCACGTGGTGGAGCAGGGCCTGGATGTGGGCTTTGCCTACGACGGCGATGCCGACCGCTGCCTGGCCGTGGACGAGCGCGGCCGCGTGGTCGACGGCGACCAGATCTTGTACGTGTGCGGCGTGTACCTGAACAAGCACGGGCGTCTCTCGGGCGGTACCGTGGTACCGACGATCGCCAGCAACTTTGGCCTGATCAAGTCGTTGGAGCTTGCCGGACTGAGCGCCGTGACCAGCGGCGTGGGCGACCGTCACGTGTATGCCAAGATGCGCGAGGGCGGCTACAGCCTGGGTGGCGAGCAGACGGGCCATACGATCTTTGGCGATATCGAGCGCACGGGCGACGGCATTATGACCTCGCTGCGCGTGATGGAAGTGATTCGTGCCGAGCGCGAGACGCTCTCGCACTTGATCAGCGGCTCCGGCCGCGGGGCAAGCGCCTGCCACAGGCGCAGGTGGCCGTGCACGTGGCGGACAAGGACGCCGCGCTCGAGAACATGGGCATGCAGAACGCCATCGCCGAGGCCGAGGCTGCGCTGGCAGGCGAGGGCCGCGTGCTCGTGCGCAAGAGTGGAACCGAGTCGGTTATCCGCGTGCTGGCCGAGGCGCCCGACCAAGCATCCGCCGATGCCGCCATGAAGCGCATCGCCGCCGCGCTGGAAGCTCTGTAAGGTAGTCATTGGGGACGTTCTTAAACAACTAGGTGGAAAGGGGGCGCTGCGGATTGGTTCCGCGGCGTCCCCTTTGCGTTGGCGTGTCGGTTATGCCTTACAGCTCGTACAGCGTGGTGAACTTGTCCTGCAGGTAGCTGCAGTAGTAGCGGGCGTCAAAGTCCATGCCGCACGCGCCCTTGATGAGCTCCGGTGCGTCCTTGGCACGGCCCCACTGCCAAATGTGCTCGCCCAGCCAGGCACGGACGGGCGCCAAATCGCCGCTCGCACAGGCACCGGTAAGGTCGACGCCGTCGCGGCACATGGCCGGCACAAACATAGCGTCGTAGGCGCTACCCAGCGCATACGTGGGGAAGTAGCCAAACGAGCCACCGCTCCAGTGCGTATCCTGCAGGCAGCCGTGCGTGTCGTCGGGAACGGGAATGCCCAGGTACTCATCCATAAAGCGATTCCAAAGCGCGGGGATGTCCTTGGCCGTGGCCTCGCCGGCAAACAGCATGCGCTCGATCTCGTAGCGCACCATAACGTGCAGCGGATAAGTGAGCTCGTCCGCCTCGGTGCGGATCAGCGACGGCCGTGCGATGTTCACGGCATGGTAGAGCGTATCCTCGTCCACACTGCCATAGACCTCGGGCGCGTGACGGCGCAGCACCTCGAGCAGCGGGTCCATAAAGGCGCGGCTGCGACCCACGGTGTTCTCGAAAAAGCGGCTCTGGCTCTCGTGGATGCCCATGGAAGTGCCGCCCTCCAGGCGGGTGCGCGCATAGGCAGGATTGACGCCCAGCTCGTACATGGCGTGTCCCGCCTCGTGGATGATGCTGTAGACGTTGGAGATGCAGTCGTCCTCGTAGATGTGCGTCGCGATGCGCGCGTCGCCCACGGCAAAGCCCTCGCTAAACGGGTGCTCGGTAAAGGCAAGCGTGGTGTCGTTCAGGTCCAGGCCGACGAGCTTCATAAGGTCGAAGCTCATGGCGCGCTGGGCGGCCTCGGGCACGCGGGCGTGCAAAAAGTCGGCAGCGGGCTGCTGGCCGCGCTCGCCGATGGCGTGCACGAGCGGCACGACCGTCGCCTTGACCTCATCGCAAAACGCATCGAAGCTCTTGGCGGAAAGGCCGCGCTCGTACTGGTCGAGCCAAACATCGTATGGGTCGCGCTTGGGGTCCATGAGCTCGGCCTGATGCTTAAGTTGGGCGACGATTCTATCCACATAGGGCTCAAAGCTCGCCCAGTCATTGGCCGTCTTGGCCTTGTGCCACACGGCGTCGGCCTCGCAGGTGAGCCTGGTCCAGGCCTCGGCCTCCTCGGTGGGAATGACGCTCGCTTCGCGCTGGTCGCGGCCGAGTACGCGGATCTCGTCGAGCAGCTGCGGGTCGTCGATCTTGCCGCCGGCGACGGTTTCGCGTGCCAGCGAGCGCACAAGTTCGACAGACTTTTCGCTGGTCAGGAGCTTATGATGCTCGCCGGCAAGGGTGCCCATGGCGTCGGCGCGCGCTGCGGCGCCGTTGGCGGGGGCAATGGTCGCGCCGTCAAACTCGGCAATCTTGAGCAGGTACTCGCGGGTCCACAGCTTGCCCTCGAGCTTGCGGAATTTTTTGACGGCCTTATCGACCTTCATGCTTTTGGGCGTCTTGCCCGCTGCGGGCTCGGCCTTCTTATCGTGCTTCTTTCCCATACCATATCCTTGATCTCGCGAACCGAGCGCCACGGATGGGCGCACGGCCAGTTTACACAGCTACCTGCCTTGTACCCAGCACGAACAAAACGGAACGCGGCGATATGCCCAAACAATGTGGTATCCTGTAGCCCAATGCGTTGACGGAGAGGGTTTTGCCCGCCGCGTCGCCGGCAAGAGAGGGAAGGTCATGGGCTGTAAGCCTTCCTGCGGTGGCAAGGGCCAAGCGTTCACTCCCGAGCAGCGACCTCAACGGGCACGCGGCCGGCGGCGGCGATGTCCCCAGTAGGGAAGCCGTGAGCCTCGCGACAAGGGGCAAAGAGTGGGCGCGGCGGGCCAGACATCCGCCGGGTCAAACAAGGTGGTACCGCGGAATTCAACCGTCCTTGGGCAATGCACATGCCCGAGGACGGTTTTTTGTTACCGAACCGGGCCGCGTTTTCGCAACGTCAGACGGCGGCAGCCGCCTCGGCAAGCGGGGAGCGCGAGAGACGAAAGGGAAGACATGAGTCTGATTGATGATCTGGTCAAACTCGAGGAAGAGGCCAAGGAGCTCGTTGCAGGCGCCGACGACGCCGCCAAGCTCGAGGCTGCGCGCGTTGAGCTGCTCGGCCGCAAGGGCCGCATCACCGGCCTGATGCGCATGATGGGCAAGCTCGCCCCCGAGGATCGTCCCGTGATGGGCAAGCGCGCCAACGAGATGCGCCAGCTGATCGAGGGCATGTTAGACGAGCGCACTACCGAGATGAAGGCCGCCGCCCTCAAGCACGCACTGGAGCACGACGCCGTCGACATCACGCTGCCGGGCATCCGTCCGCAGATCGGCCACCAGCACCTGATCAAGCAGATCATCGAGGAGGCCGAGGACATCTTCTGCGGCATCGGCTACACCGTCGAGTCC
>URVK01000093.1 GCA_900551305.1 uncultured Collinsella sp. | reverse complement strand
TCCGTGGCAAGATGGGATCTGTCCGAGGCTAAACAGCTTCGGGTCACCGTGGACGGGCAGGGGCCTCGACGCGGTTAGACACGAGACACATACATTACGCGACCTCGCCCTGGTGGCCGCACACGTTGGTTGCGGCCGACGCGGGCCGCGGGCAAGTGCTTGTAAGGGAGCCTTGCCTCTCTTGTACGAGAAAGGACGCGTAATGAAGATCATTAAAGCTAAAGACTACGAGGATATGAGCCGCAAGGCCGCCAATATTATCTCGGCGCAGGTTATCCTCAAGCCCGACTGTGTGCTGGGCCTTGCCACCGGCTCCACCCCGATCGGTGCCTACAAGCAGCTCGCTGCTTGGTACGAGAAGGGCGACGTCGACTTTGCCGAGGTCAGCACCTACAACCTGGACGAGTATCGCGGCCTTTCGCACGACGATCCCCAGAGCTATCACTACTTCATGCGTGAGAACTTCTTCGATCACATCAACATCGACCTGAACAACACGCATGTGCCCGACGGTTCCAACCCCGACGCCGCCGCTGCCTGCTCTGAGTACGACAAGATTGTCGCCGAGGCCGGTTACCCGGATCTGCAGCTGCTCGGTATTGGCAACAACGGCCACATCGGCTTCAACGAGCCCGATGACCACTTCTCCAAGGGCACGCACTGCGTCGACCTCACCGAGAGCACCATTCAGGCTAACAGCCGCCTGTTCGACAGCATTGACGATGTTCCCCGTCAGGCCTACACCATGGGTACCCAGACCATCATGTATGCCCGCATGATCCTGGTCGTCGCCAATGGCGAGGCCAAGGCTCAGGCCGTGCATGACATGTGCTATGGTCCGGTTACGCCCGAGTGCCCGGCTTCGATCCTGCAGCTGCACACCAACTGCGTTGTCGTTGCCGACGAGGCCGCCCTTTCGCTCTGCGAGTAGCGCGAATCCTGCAGCTCGACATAACCTTGCCTAAGGCCTCCGCTTTGCGGGGGCCTTTTTGCTATCCCTTTTTGCCCATTTGACCAAAAACTTGCCGCAAGCTTGACGAACGCCAGATGCCCAACAGCTTGATTCATTCCATACCAGATTCTATGCAAAAATGCCACTAGAAGGTCGTAGACGGTAGCGGGTGCTAGGCGAGTTGAATGACATGGCTGAACCTTGTTCATCTGCGTTACACTGCCGCTTAGATGGGACAAGCTGACAAGCTCATTTACCTGCTTAAAGACCGATTAGTCGGGGGATTAATAACAATCGGCCCTCGCTGTACAAAAACTTGCCGCTTGCGTACCAAAAGACAACCTAAAACACAAGGTCGCTCTATTCATAGCGCGGCTTGTATGGTCTTGCGGCTACAGTGTCCATACGGTCGAGTTGAGGAGCGGGCATGGTAAACGATTTGGGCGGTATAGACGAGCTCGAGCTGATGCCGCTGGGCGGAGGCTATATGGTGCGACGCGAACGCTTGATGAATGAGCTTATCACCAAGGGCCGAAAGGCCGGCATCGTGGTTCTTTATGCGCCCGACGGGTTTGGGAAGACCTCGGTGCTGCTGCAGTACACCCATGAGGTTAAATGCGACCCGACGCGAGGTCCCGTGCGGATTATCGAGGCCGATCGCGCCACTGGGCGCGAGGTGTTTATGCAGCTCGAGGTGGTTACCGAAGAACTCAAAGACAAACCGCACTCCCTTATCGCGATTGATAATGTGCCAAACCTCGATCAGCACGATACCGAAGACCTCATCGACAGGATTCGCGGCCTGCGCGCTATGGGGGTAGGGGTCTTTATCTCCTGCCGTCCTTCAAATCGTCAGCTGATTCATGGGCTGGGCGATTCGGTTAAGATCAATGCGCAGATGCTCAAGGTACATGCCTATGAGTATTCGGCGTGGGCATCGGCGTTTTCGATCAGCACATCACTCGACTTTTATCAGCTCACGCAGGGCGTGCCCGAGCTCGTTTCGGCATTGCAGACGGGTCTGTATGGCCAAGGCGATGTAGCCGGTCTGCTCGAAAACGAGATTGTCAACGTATATGGCGCGGCACTTGTCGATCTGGCTTCGCTCGACAATAATGCGCTGTTTTGCGTGGCATGTCTCATGGTTTTGATGGGCGAGGGCAATATCGCAGAACTCGAGGCTTGCGGGGTGAGGCTGTCGATGGTCGACCAGTCCTACTTTGTACGCGACTACCCGATCTTTGGCTTGGATCCCGCCGAGCGGAGTTTTACGTGTCTGGGCACGGAGGATAACGGACGCTTGCGTTTACGTAAGTTGGTGGCCGAGGTTCGCCCCGAACTTGTTCCGAGGGCGGCCCGGATTTTGCTTAAGGCGGGCCGATGCGATGCGGCGATGGGCTTGGCGGACGCCTTTTTGGACCGTGAAGCGGTCCTTGAACTTGCTGGGCAGTATGGGGTCGATCTTGCTCTGACGGGGTACGGGGCCGATATCTGCCGAGCAGCGCTGGGCACGATCGATGCCGACGATCCGGCTCCAGAGCCAACGCCTGCCGAGGCACTCGGCGTATATCTGGCAGCGGTCAGCGTGTCCAATACAAAGCTCGCTCGCTATATGGCATCGGTCATCGAGCGCGGGGGCGAACGGGCGGCCTGCGAAATAGACCCTGTTTCATGGAGGGTGGCCCAGACACTGACGGCTGTTTGCTATGGGGACAACGGGCTTGGGCTTCCTACGAACCTGGCCGTGCCAGAAATCGAGACATCCCATACCGCACTCGATATGTTGTCTGCGCATATTGAGGTCAAGCGCTGCCTGACCGAGCGGGGAGATGACGGCGGCGTTCTACGGCAGCTCAAAACGAGCAAGGCCTACGACTGCGAGCTCGACATCGTGGGGATTGTTATACGGGCCGATAGCATGCTGGTGGAGCTCTTTGACGGGTCGTTTGCGGGAACCGACGAGCGCGACGACGAGATGACGGTGGTGCGGGAGGCGCTCGACGTACGTGGGCTTAAGGCGATGGCTATCTGGGTGCGCATGGTGTTGGCGGCACGGCGGCTCCTTTCCGGCTTGCCGGTAACCGACGACGCGGCGTTCAACGAGCTCGATCGTTTTGCCGTGCGCATGCGCGACAACCAGATTCAGCTGTTTGGGCTGTTGCTAGAAGGCTGGCAGTCGCTGGCAGAGGGACGGCCGGTTAATGCAAAGTTCCGTGCGGTCCAAGTGCTCAAACTTGCCGAGGAGTCGATTGCGTACATGCGCGATAACGCATTGCTGCTGGAGCGCGCGGCATATCTGCGTAACACCTCGATGGTTTCGGTGCGCGAGGAAGCGGAGTTGCTCGATATAAGCCAGACGCAGGTTGGTGGAGCGGAGGCCTGGATGGTGGCGCTGCATTTGGCCTGTGCGGGCCGAGACAGCGATCTTGCGGCCTGGATGTCCATGAATCGTGCGGGGATTCTAGAGCCATCGTATCGGCTCTTTGCGCGCCTTGCCATGCATTGTCTGGGCGAGCCGGCGGGCAGGATACGCAAGAAGCTTCCCGTGCGCGAGCTGTCGCGGTACTCGCTGCGCGACGATTTGGAAGGAGAGGGCGAGCGCCTGTTCCAGGCCGGCGAGGTTGAAGCCGTTGATACCATCGACCATATCGAGATTCGCATGTTTGGTGCGTTTCGCGCCGAGCGCGATGGGTTTCCCATCACGGACAAAATGTGGCGTCGCAAGAAGGCGGCGACGCTTGCCGAGCGGCTTGCGCTGGGCATGGATGCGCTCGTCGATCGTGAGACGCTGGCCATGGAGCTGTGGCCCCATGCCGAGTTTAATAGCGCCCGCAACAACCTGTACTCGACGATATCGCGCTTGCGGTCGGCTTTGGGACCGACGCCGGATGGCAAGTCGTGCGTGCTCATCCAAAATGAATGCATTGGGCTCAACGGCGACTACGTCAAGACCGATGTACGGCTGTTTGACCAGATAAGCCGCGAGGTTTTGGGAAATCGCACGGGTGCGCGCGGGCCCCATTTAGTTGAGCTGTGCCTTAAGATTGAGCAGCTTTATGCCGGACCGCTGTATGTTCCCAATGGCTGTAATCCCACCTACTTTTTGCGCATGCGACGCATTATGCAGTCAAAGTACATCGATTGCATGATTAAGGGAGCAAATGCCGCTCTAGAAGAAAACGATCTGCAGTCGGCGATTTGGCTGGCGGAGTCGGGGCTTCGGCAGGAAACGGCGCGCGAGGATATGGTGCGCTGTGCCATGCGCGTCTACAGTGCGGCGGGGCGGCGGCGCGATATCGTCGAGCTGTACAGCGGGCATATGCACCATCTGAGGGAGCAGGTCAATGGCGTGCCCGAGCCCGAGACGCGGCGCCTATACGAGCGCTTGGTGGAGGGGCGGCTCAATCGCGTGCTGGTCGAGCGATAAAAACGGGCGCCCGAAGTACTTGGGCACCCGTAAGCTTGCTATGTGTTGGCTCGCCGGATCATTGGCTCTTAGACGAGCTTGATTTTCTCGATGTCCTTGCGCGAGGACTCGCGATACAGTGAGAACTTGCGGCCGATGACCTGGACGACCTCGGCGTGGCAGCGCTCAGCGAGCTCTTCGGCGGCCTCGCGGGCGGAAAGACTGGAGCCATCGAGCACGGAGCATTTAACGAGCTCGTGCTTCTCCAGGTAGGCGACCGTCTGCTCGACGGTGCCCTCGTTGACATCGGACTTGCCGATGATGATGGCGGGGTTGAGGTGATGGGCCATGCTGCGAAGCTGCTTGACCTGTGCTCCTGTCAGTGCCATGGGTTCTCGCTTTCTATGTATGGGGCGCCCCGCGACGGGGCCTTAATCTACGTGAGCTGTCCCACGATAGCGCAGGAACGGCGCGGTGTGGAGCGCGTTTCCCAGTTCAAAAAGAATGCGGATGCCGAGTGAGTGGGCGGTGAGGGCTGCGAACAGGCTATGAGCTGGGCGCAGAGACCGGCTCCCATGCAATAAACGCCCAACGAACCTTACGAACATGATCAAGCATATAGCGCCCCTGCGGCACGCCCTTGGAGCCCGGCTCGCCGGCATGGGGGTTCTCGATCATGTGTTGGGCGATGCAGTCGCGCAGACGGTCGACCTTATCTTCGTTGCCATGCTCTAGCATACGAGAAAAGTCCGCCACGCCCGCTTCAAGGCTATTGAAGGTATCGCGACGAGGCGATTCAAAGTACGTAACCTGCGGCAGCGCACCCATCTGAATGAGGATATTAAAAGCATACACAAAGCCATTACTGCAGGTAACCGAGGCACCGATGGCGTTCATCAGGTGCAGGTCATAGCGCGGGCTGGAGTTGGCGACCATCGTGACAGCACAACGCCGACGAGCCGTACGATCAAGCTTGGCAAGCGCACCTTTTAGATTGGTCGTCGTAACCGACCGACTGGCAAAGGCAACATCTACAGCCTTGGCAACCGGCCCAACCAGATCCCAATCGTCATCCCAAGCAAGCTCAAGCGGCGTTATGCGCCCCTCGAGCCCGTAGTACTCAATGCCGGCATCAAGCGTGCCCAGCATGGCGGGGGAGAAATCGGCGGCAATCACGGAATGCCCAGCCTGAGCAAGCGGAATAGCAATCGACCCAGCCCCGCACCCCATATCGAGCACCGACTCGCCGGGCTCAAGCGCCAACAGCTTTATAAAATCCTGAGCATAAGGGGCAGTCTCCAACGGCCGAAAATGCCGAGCCCTTTTATCCCACTCAAAAGAATCATCAGCCCGTCGCCGACCAGCTTGCAGGCGCATCCATTCGCCATTCCAATCCGCAGCAAGCAGCTCAGAACGATTCTCCCCATCAACCACGGGCCAACCTCCTAGCAACAAAAAAGCGACTCCTCCCAAAAGAAGAGCCGCAACCAGCATATATCAGAAAAAGAACCGTTCCAACGCCAAATCGCCGCACCAGCCAAGTGGTGCAGGAGCGAAGCAACTGCAACCGGGATAGAACCTAACTGAGGTCCCGTTGTGCGGGAGCCCCGGGGAGGGCAAATATATAAGGTCGATCGCGAGTTCCGCACGAGCCGGAGAGCACTTAATGTGCTCTCCGTGCGAGTCAGGACTGTCCGAGCAGGCGACCTTATATATTTGCCCTCCCCGGGGCTCCTCGCCAGTCCCCCTCAGCTAGTTCTTCAGCGAGTTCAGCGGTGCCGGGAATCGACCACCACGGTGGGCAAGCACGGTGCCGGCGTTGGGGTTCACCGGCATGATGGGCGCACGGCCGAACAGGCCGCCGTACTCGACGCAGTCGCCCACGCCCTTGCCGATGGCGGGAATCACGCGGACGGCCGTGGTCTTGTTGTTGATGACGCCGATGGCCATCTCGTCGGCGATGATGCCGGCGATGGTCTCGACCGGAGTGTCGCCGGGGATGGCGATCATGTCCAGGCCAACGGAGCACACGCAGGTCATGGCCTCGAGCTTCTCAAGCGAAAGCGCACCGGCCTCGACGGCGGCGATCATGCCGGCATCCTCGGACACGGGGATAAAGGCGCCTGAGAGACCGCCCACGCTGGAGCTGGCCATGACGCCGCCCTTCTTGACGGCATCGTTGAGCATGGCGAGCGCGCAGGTCGTGCCGGGGCCGCCGCAGGTGCCCACGCCGATGATCTCGAGGATGCGGG
>URVK01000092.1 GCA_900551305.1 uncultured Collinsella sp. | reverse complement strand
GTAGGCGATGATAGCGACCAGCACCAGCGTGGTGATGTAGGCAGCGGCACGAAACACGCAAAGCATGATCTTGTTGGACAGGTCCTTGTTGATGCGGCCCTTCTTGCCGTGGGAAAGGGCACGCTTGATGCGCTCGCGCGACGAGGTCGTATCGACCGTCGTGTCAACGGAATCGGACATAGCCTACCCCCTCTTCTTCTTGGAAATCAGACGGACGATGCCCACCAGCGTGGCGGAGATGATAAACAGGACCACGCCCATGCCGAACAGCGCCGAGCGATGCAGACCCGAGGAATAGCTCATGTCGAGCGCGATCTGGCTCGTGAGCGTCGAGATAGGGCTCGCAATGCTGTCGGGAATAAACGGGGCGTTACCTACGACCATGAGCACGGCCATGGTCTCGCCGATGGCACGGCCCATACCCAGCACGATGGCATCAACGATACCCAGCTTCGCGGCAGGTAGCACGACCTTATAGATGGTCTGCCACTTGGTGGCGCCCATGGCATACGATGCCTCGCGAATGCCCATGGGAATGGAATTGAGGGCATCGATGGTGAGCGTGGTGATGGTAGGGACGATCATGATGGCGAGCACAAACCACGCCGTCAGCGCACCAAAACCAAGGCCGCCGGTCAGTTGTGCGATAAACGGGCGGATGATGATCATGCCAAAGAAACCATAGATGATAGAAGGGATGCCGGCCAACAGGTCAACGGCGGGGCTGATGAGCTTGCGCACGCGCTTGCTGGCAATCTCGACCAGGTAAACGGCCGTACCCACGCCCAGCGGCACGCCCATGGCGAGCGCACCGACGGTCACCAGACCCGAGCCGGCAAGCAGCGACAAGATGCCGTAGTGGCCCTCAGAGGGCGCCCACGTAAAGCTAAAGAAGTCCGCCAGACCGATGTCGGTAAAGACGGGCAGCGCCGAGTACGTGGTAAAGACAAAAATCAGGATGACGGTAACGACCGCCAAGAACGCGCAGGCAAAGAAGATCCACTGCAGCGCCTTCTCCTTGATATAGGTACTGCGCGATACGAGCGCCAGCTCGCGCTTCTTGGGCGTCTGAACATTCTGCTCAGTCTGGGAGTTTTCCTGTGCTTCCATGCTACTCACTCCCCTTCTCGTCGTTGGTGACGGGAATAAAGCCCGCCTCGCGAATCTGCTTGTCCATCTTTTCGGACGTCACGTAGTCGATGTAATCCTGCGCCTGCTGCGAAGGCGCACCCTTCACAAAGAAGTAAAGGTCGCGCGAGATGGGATAGCCGCCACTCGCGACCGTCTTCTCGGACGCCTCAACATGATTGACCGAGACGGCCTTGACCGAGGTCTTGGCGTTGAGGCTATCGACGAAGCCCAGCGAAATGTAGCCGATGGCCCCACGCGAACGAGATACCACGTCGCGCACCTGGCCCGTACCCGAAAGAACAGCCGAGCGGCGATCGAACGGCGTGCCATCCATCACGATGGTACGGAAGGCCTCGCGCGTACCGGACGCCTCGTCTCGGTTGATGACCTGAATCCTCAGGTCCTCGCCACCGACCTCTTTCCAATTGGTAATCTTGCCGGCGTAGATATCGCGGAGCTGCTCGGTCGAGAGGTTATCGACCGGGTTATCGTCGTTCACGATGACCGCGATACCGTCGTGGGCAATTACGATGGGGGTCAGGCCCAGATCCTGTTCGTCGGCATTGAGCCCACGGGAGGAGCTGGCGATATCGGCCGTGCCGGCGCTGACGGCCTCGATGCCAGCGGAAGAACCCAAACCGGAAACGAGCACGTCGATGCCGGTCTCCTCCTTAAAGCCCTCGGCCGCAATCTCGGCGATAGGAAGGCAGGTCGTGGAGCCAGCGACGGTAATGGAAGAGGTAGAAGATCCCGAAGAACAGGCACACAGCGTAAGTGTAAGCACAGCGGCGCTCAGGACCGATACGATCTTTCTCATAGCATCACGCCGATCGCAGCATGGCGCCCACAGGTGCCGTCCTCGTTACGGTAGGAATAAAAGCGGTCGTTCTGACGCACGGTCGAAAGCTGGGTATCCACGATATCATCCGCGTCGACACCGACATCTACCAGCGCCTCGCGAATGGCAGCGGAAAGATCGAGCATGCGAGAGGTACTCGCATCGATGCAAGAGAACTCGGCGGCAAAGCGATCCATGAGTTCCTGGGATACCTCATATTCGTCACCCAAGATATGGGGGCCGATATAGGCGGAAACGTCGCCCGCATCGCAGCCGGCAGCATCGCAAAGCGCCTGGCACGCCTTGGCAGAAATACGTGCAATCGTGCCCTTCCAACCGGAGTGCACCACGGCAAATCCGCCAGGGGCCACCAGCACCACGGGAACGCAGTCGGCAAAGCAGAGCAGCACGGGCACGTTATGCGCCGTACAGACGATGGCATCGCAGCCCGCGGCAATCTGCTCGCGGACGTCCTCAAGGTCATCGGCGCCATTCGAGGTCACCGCAACGATATGGTCACCATGGACCTGATTGGGAACGAGCAGGTTGTGCTCGCACTCCGCGGCACCCATAGCCTCGAGTGCGCGGCGACGATTTTCTTGAACAGCAAAGGGATCATCGCCAACATGCGAGCCCAAGTTGAGTGAGGAGTACGCATCTTCGGAAACGCCACCGGCGCGCTCGGTGAAGGCAAAGCGAACATCGGATGTCGCGCCCTCCACCAACGTAACTCCATCATGGTCGACACGCGAAACTTTGTCCGCACGTGCTGCCATACTAAAGCCTCCTAATAACACAAGTACCGCGGCATCGCCGCTACAGCCCGCGTTTATACGGCTGTCATACTTCTCTAAAAGGATACCTGCTGCGCTGGAGGCAATCGTAAAGGGAACGTAAAGAGATTGGAGGTTCTAGTTTACAAAGTCGAAATAAAAAGGGCGCGTCCATACGGACACGCCCCTGTGCACAACAATGCAAAGAACGACTTAGAAGCTACCGCGCTTCAGGAAGTCGGGAAGCTCGAACTGATCGTTGCCGAAGTTAGGAAGCTCGGTGCCACCGACGTTGCGGGTCGGAGCGGCCTGAGCCGGGCTGGTGGCCGGAGCGGTGCGCTGCGGCTCAGCGGAGGCAGCGGCCTTGCTCTGAGACTGCTGAGCAGCAAAGAGCTCGTCCTGACGGTTAACGTTGGAGTCGGAGAAGCCCGTAGCGATGACGGTGATACGCACCTGATCGCCCAGGGACTCGTCGACAACGGTACCGAAGATGATGTTGGCCTCGGGGTCGACGGCGTTGGCGACAACGTCGGCGGCGTCGCTGATCTCCTGGATGCCCAGGTCCTTGGAACCGGCGATGGAGAGCAGCACGCGCGTGGCGCCATCGATGGAGCTCTCGAGCAGCGGGCTGGAGATGGCCTGCTGGGCAGCGTCGACGGCACGGGTATCCCCAGAAGAGGTACCGATACCCATCATGGCGGTACCGGCCTGCTTCATGATGGTCTTAACATCGGCGAAGTCCAGGTTGATGATACCGGGGACGGTGATGAGGTCGGTGATGCCCTGGGTGCCCTGGGAAAGGACGCCATCGGCAATCGCGAAGGCCTCGAGCATGGTGGTCTTCTTCTCGGCGATGTCGAGCAGCTTATCGTTAGGGATGACGATCATGGTGTCGACGCAATCGGAGAGGGTCTTAATGCCCTCCTCGGCGCTCTTCTTGCGCTTGCGGCCCTCGAAGGTGAAGGGCTTGGTCACGACGGCGACGGTCAGCGCACCGACCTCGTTCATCGCGATATCGGCAACGATGGGAGCAGCGCCGGTACCGGTGCCACCGCCCTCGCCGCAGGTGATGAACACCATGTCGGCGCCAGCGAGCGCCTCGGCAATGTCGTCGCGGGCCTCATCGTCAGCCTTGCGGCCAACCTCGGGGTTGGCGCCGGCGCCCAGGCCGCGGGTAAGGTCGGTGCCGATGTGCACCTTGATATCGGCATCAGAGATCGCGAGTGCCTGAGCATCGGTGTTGATGGCAACAAACTCGACGCCGCGGATGCCCTCTTCGATCATTCGATTGACCGCGTTGGTACCGCCGCCGCCGACGCCGACCACCTTAATGACGGCAAGGTAGTTGTTGATCTCTGTCTCGTGCATGTCGGTCCTCCGAACAAAGGTTATAGCCATAGCATGGGTCGACCCCTGCGCACATTAAACTTCAGGTTGAAAGTAAATGCAAAGGTAAACCGTATTATGTTTGCACATTATGAACGTATCAGTCAAATAATTGACCGTGAAAACCAAACAAACCAGATAAACGGCGTGGTATGGCCCCTCAACAAAGCATCAACCAGCGCTACGAGGTCGGAGCGTTCCTAAATGTATAGTTACCCGGAGAGCGCACATTGATATACGTTACGCCCTCTACCTGCGAAAGCAGCTTGGTGACTACGCGCTCCTTCTTGACGATATCGTTCGAATCGCCCAGCGACACCTCAATGCCGTTATTGAGGTTTGCCGAGATGGCTTCGACCGAAGGCGTGGAAATATCCTTGACTTGTCCCAAGAACTCGCTCGAAAAACCACGCACATAATCCAAGCCAGCCTTAACGGCCTTGGAGCTCACTGCCTGGCCGGAAACCGGAGCGACATCCGCCGAGACATCAGTCAACAACACCGCGCCATAGTGCTTAGCGAGCGCCAGCGCGGCATCGATTCCGGTCAAGGTATTTGAGCCCTGCCCTGTCGTGATGACGTTGCCTTGGTCGTCCACTTCGACCGACGTCGACAGTGGGGCGATCCAGGTGTCATCATCCCCGATGGCCCAGGCAAGGTCATCGGAACTGATATAGGCAATTGCGATGACCTTGCGCTCCATCGGCGTAATGATGAGCGTATGCGGGAACTGACGCTGGACATCCACGCCCGAGACCCACGGGTTCTGCTTGAGATCCTCGGTAATCTGGTCGGGATCGACGTTAAAAAGCGACGTTCCCTCGGGCAAATCGATCAGCTGGATAGCATCGTGCTTCGTCACATGCTCGCTGCCTTGAATCTGAATATCAGTGGCGGTAAACAATCCAGAGTTAATCACCACGATGGCAACGACGACGAGCACGGCCAAGACGGCCAGAACGCCGCCCACGATTTTGCCTTTGCCTGTAACGACAGAAGCGGCGTCTGATGTTTTATTTACCATCGCCCCAAGTGAAGACAACGGGTTGACGCTTTTTTTACCCGAAGGCTTCTTGACGGTAACCGGGACCGATGTCAGCGAGCGCGGTTTCGATGCGCCCAGCGTGCGACCTGGACGCGGCGCTTTAGTTCCCGTCGAGGGCTTAGGAGTTGCCATGGGACGGGCAGGTTTGGCGCCCATAACAGGCTTTGACGTCACCGAGGGACGCGAGGACTTTTTTGCGGCCGGACGATTACCGAGCTGCGAGCCGACGACCGGACGACTGGTCTGTCGAGCATGCCCGACAGACTTAGAATGCGCGACGGTATTGCGTTGAGGTTTGGCAGGCGCGCCGGAACGCCCTCCGGCGCGGCGGAAGGTGGGTTTCGATGCTCTAGAAGCCGAGGAATTTAACTTCCGGTCTGAGCTCGATGCCATACGCCTCCCTCACCTTTCCGTGCACATGTCTGATAACCGCGGCAACGTCATCGGCCGAGGCAGTTCCGTTATTAACGATAAAATTAGCGTGAACGGGCGAAACTTCCGCGCCGCCAATTGAAAAACCCTTTAATCCACAATCCTCGATAAGCTTGCCCACACTCGCATCGGGCGGATTGCGAAAGACCGACCCGCAGGATGCGCGACCCATGGGCTGCGTACGCTTGCGCCTCGTCAGGTACCGCTCCATGCGCTCGCGAATGTCGGCCTTGGGCGCCGGTTTAAGCTTGAGCACGCACTCGAGGATGATCTCATTGCGGGGAAGGCTACATTCGCGGTAGCCCCAAGTGATCTCGGACCCCGCATAATGCTTGATACCGGATGCCGGGTCAAACGTTACGACATCCTCAACCAGCGAGCCAATCCACTCGGTCCGTGTGCCGGCATTCATAGATATCGCACCGCCGACCGAACCAGGGATGCCAACGGCAAACTCAAGGCCCGAGAGGCTACGCGACAGGGCATCGTTGACCAGGCGCGCAAACATCACGCCCGTACCGACCGTCAGCGTACAACCGTCATCGGCAACAACCGTGCGCTGAAACTCACGTCCGAGCGAAATGACGGCCCCGCGATAACCGCCATCGGCAACCAGCAGATTGGAGCCCTTGCCGATGATGACCCACGGCACCTGCTCGCGATCGAGCACCGCCACGGCGCGGCGGAGGGCATGATAGCTATGACACGTCACAAAGAGGTCGGCCTTGCCGCCGATACGATAGCTCGTATGACGCGCAAGGCGCTCGTCCTCGATCACATCCGTGTCGATCATGCCCGAAAGCGCCATGACGGCGTTAAACAGACCCATTAGACTTAAGCGTCTTTCTTGGCAGTCAGATACTCGATAAACTCGGGGCCGACGGTCGTAACGTCACCGGCACCCATAGTGAGCAGCAGGTCGCCCTCGCCCACCATCTGCTCGAGCTCCTGATTGAGCTCAAGACGGCTGGAGCAGTACACGACCTCCTTGCCAGGATGCTTGGCGCGCACGGTATCGGCGAGCATCTTAGAGGTGACACCCGGAATGGGCATCTCGCCAGCCG
>URVK01000091.1 GCA_900551305.1 uncultured Collinsella sp. | reverse complement strand
GCTACCCGTGGGTGAAAGGGCGGTTTCCGGCGCTGGCGGGCTTGCAGCGTCGAGCAGTTGCGGCGTTTGGTAAAACGCCGCAACGAACTAGCTCAGCATTGCATCCATCATCTCGGAGTTGACGGAGTCGTCGGCAGACCACTCGCCGTCGTCGTTGCAGGTGTACTTGAAGATAACCGTGGTCTTCCTGGGCTCGGTGGCCTTGGTCACATCGACCATAACCTGACCGGCCATCTTGTACAGCTCGTCATCGGAAGGAACCGTATCAAGCGCGGCGACCTTCTCCTGATACTGGGTGGAGAAGTCCTCGACGATCTTGTTCATGGACTTGCAGGTGATGGAGACCTCGGCGGTCGCGACACCCTTGTCCTCGTCGACCGTCACGTCGCCGATTTTGTAGTCAAAGCCTTCGAGATAGGTCTTGGCATACTCCTTGGGATCGATACCCAGCTGCTCGAACTCGTCGCCCGAAGCCTCCTCCAGACCAGAGAGGAAGTCGTCGCCACCGTTCTTGACCTCGTCAAACTGCGTCGTAAGATCCTCGGTGATGAGTTCCTCGATCGAAGGGCCTCCGCAACCGGAAAGCAGGACCACACATGCAACCAAGACGGCCATGAGGGGCGCAAGCAGCAGCTTCTTTTTCATGTTGTTCCTCCCAATGAGCGGCACTGCGCTTCCCAGACGCGGCGCACGTTGTAATAAGTAAGCCCATACTATCCACTTATGAACACCCTCGGCAACGCGAAGGCGCGGTCGGTTCGTTTTAGCGTCCGAACGGTTTGCAAGCCCGCCCAACGTGCAATAAAACGCTTCCCCGCGATGCAATAAAAAAGGTGGCCGGAAAACCCGACCACCCTTGCACATCCTTTGGATGCCGCAGTTTACTTGCGGACGACCTTAACGATGGCGTCACCGGCGGCGACAGCGGAGTCGGCCTCAACGGCGAGTTCGACATCGGCAAACTCGGCGGTGTTGGACACGGCCACCACGACGCAGTCCTTGTAACCGGCAGCGGCGATCTTGGCGCGGTCGATCTTGAGTATGGGCTGGCCGGCCTTCACGACGTCGTCGGCCTTGACGAAGCCCTCGAAGCCGTCGCCGTTCATGTTGACGGTATCGACGCCAACGTGCACCAGAACCTCGATGCCGCTATCGGACTGCAGACCCACGGCGTGACCCATGGTGACAGTCACCTTACCGTCGCAGGGAGCGTAGACCAGATCATCCTCGGGCCACACGGCGCAGCCCTTGCCCAGGACCTCGCCGCCAAAGACGGGATCGGGCACGTCAGCCATCTTGATGACCTTGCCCTTGACGGGCGAGCACAGCACGTCGGCGCCAGCAGAAGCAGAGATGGAGGCCGGAGCAGCGGCAGCCGCGGGCTCAGCCTTCTTCTTGAACATGTCAAACAGACCCATACGTTTTCTCCTCTTGATTAAGCGCAACGTTGTGCGCATGCCTACGGTAATTATAGTGCCAAATGGTTCAAATGCTAAGGTGGGGACTCGAATCGCGAGCCCTTCCCGGTAGTGCTCGTGGGACGAGCATCTCCTTTGCATCGCGGGTCGATAAGCCGAGTATCGTCTGCGCACGGGACGGGCAGAAGCGGGCGCACCAAACCCGATACTTCTTTTCGCTCTCGAGTCCTGCCGCCGCCCCGTCCCTGGCACTTCCTGATACCGACCGAAACGTGCCAAAATAAACCCGTCCCTTTTTGGTAGGTTTGGCGAGTGTGGGAGTTCGCATGGATATCAAACGCAAGATTACCGAGGCACAGGGGCTCACCCCCACCGAGCAGCAGCTCGGCATTGCAGCCCTTGCCATCGGCGAGGACATCCGCGGGCTTTCTATTAAAGAATTTGCCGCGCGCGCCAACGTTTCGGTCGCGAGCGTGCACCGTTTTTGCAAAAAGCTCGGCCTCGAGGGCTTCAAAGATCTCAAGGTCGAGCTTATTCGCTTAGCAACCGAGGCGGGAAACCGGCGCGACGTTGATATCAACTTTCCCTTCGATGCCACTTCCACGCCTGCGCAGGTTATGGAGCGCATGGAGGGACTCTACCAGACCACGCTGGCCGAAACGCAGGAGCTGCTCGACCCCACGCAGCTTGACCAAGCCGTCAAGCTCATCGCGAACGCCCGACAGGTCGACATCTACACGGGCTCGCACAACCTCTATCCGGCTGGCATGTTCCGCGATCGCCTGCTCTCCGTCGGCAAGAGCGCCACATGCTACGACAACATCGAGGCACAGGTGCGCACGGCGCTCGCCTCGGGCGCCGACCACGTGGCGATCGTTATCTCCTACAGCGGCCTTGCGCCCAACCTCAAGAAAATCTTGCCGATCCTCAGCAGCCGGCATGTCCCGGTCATCATCATCGGCACGCCCTACTGCGCGCGCATTCACCCCGGCTTTGCCGCCTACCTTACGGTGAGCGATCACGAGAGCATGACGCACCGCATCACGCAGTTCGCAAGCCACATCGCCGTGCAATACGTGCTCGATTCGCTCTACAGCAGCTACTTCGCCAAAGACTACGCCCGCTGTGCCGAATTCCTGGAGCGCTCGTTCCCCTACACCCGCCTGCCCGGGCTCAAGTAGTCATTTAAGAACGTCCCCAATGACTAATGGCCGACCTAATAACGACTTCTCGTCATTAGGTCGGCCATTTCAGCTCTAATAACTATTTATTCCGTAAACTCGTTATTAGAATCTGGCACAGGAGGCCAGGCTCACATGTGGCACCACAGCGGAAAACAGCTTGCCCCTGCGCCAACCGAATGAGCGTTGATTTTCGGACACCTATCCAACGAGCGTGGATAATCTCCCACTTTGAGCCCACACGGGGGCCAAAAACGGGAGATTATCCACGCTCATTCCTAAGTAGTCATTGGGGACGCTCTTAAACGACCAGTCAAACAAGAACGTCCCCGATGACTAGCGCGGCAACGCCGATGTTTTGGTAGCGCCAGCGAGCGGGCCGCATTTGAGACAAGGTGACGTGAAACGAAAGGGCGCTGACCTTCTGGTCGCGCCCTTGAAGTTGAACGTCAGATTGTCCAAATGCGGCCCGCGCAGCGTCGAGCCGTTACACGGGTTGGTAAACCCGCGTAACTACCTACTCCCGTGCTCCGTACTGCTCGTAGTAGGCGTCGATGGCGGTCTTGAGCTCGTCATCGATGACAACCTTGCCGTCGATCTCGTGGTTGTAGAGGGTCTCGACGACCTCGGCCATGGAGACGATGCTCGCGACGGGGAAACCGTACTTGGCCTCGATCTCCTTCTGCGCGGTGGTCACGCCACCCTTGCCAACCTCCATGCGGTTGAGGGACACGATCAGGCCCTTAATCTCGACATCGGCAGCAGCCTTAACCTTGGGATAGGTCTCGTCGATGGACTTGCCGCTGGTGGTGACGTCCTCGACCATGACCACGCGGTCGCCGTCCTTGGGCTCATAACCCAGCAGGTTGCCCTTATCGGCACCGTGGTCCTTGGCCTCCTTGCGGTCGCAGCAGTACTTGACCTCCTTGCCGTACAGCTCGTGGTAGGCAATTGCGGTCACGACGGCCAGCGGAATACCCTTGTAGGCCGGTCCAAACAGCACATCAAAGTCGTCGCCAAAGTTATCGTGGATGGCTTGGGCGTAATACTCGCCCAGCTTCTTGAGCTGATAGCCCGTCACGTAAGCGCCGGCGTTCATAAAGAACGGGGACTGACGGCCGCTCTTGAGCGTAAAGCTGCCGAACTTAAGGACGTCGGACTCGACCATAAACTTGATGAACTCTTGCTTGTAAGCCTCCATGCGGGCTCCTCTCGTAATCGCGTACGTGCCTTCCAGTTTAGCGCAGGCGAAGCGTAGATGCGGGCGCGCTTTGGGGCCACGGCATTCTGTAAAGGCTTTGTCAGGGGGAATGGTTTTCCGAACAATGGGGTTGACATGTCAAACCCCCTCATCAAGAATACGGGCGGATTAAAAAGGGGTACGAGATACCCAAAGCGCGCTGCGCTCAGCCTTTAGGAGGTGTGCCATGGAAGGCAGTCCTAGTCGAAAAACCTGCATGTCGCCCTCGGCACGCCGCGAGGGCTCCGCACACGCATAAACGCCACCGGCAGATCGCCAAAACCACCGCAAAGGCGCGCTGCACCCTTTGTGGGCTCAAGAGCTTGACGTGAGCGACATCTAGGTTTTTTGAAGCAAATACGACACGTACGCTAACTCCCCTCAACAAGGAGGACCCTATGCTGATGCTCAAAACCGTCACGGTACTCGAAGCCATCTCCAAGCGCCGCCGCACGGCGCGCCGTGCCGAGGGCCCCCCCGGCCGCCCCCCGCCGCTCATGCCGGCCTGTCCAAGAACACCATATTCGCCGCCACCCATAGTGCCGGGGACGCCCTCGTACTGCTTGACGCCACGGCAAACGGCCTCACCGTCGAGCAGGCAACTGAGCGCCTGAACGCCGTCGGCCCCAACACCATCGAGGCAACGACCAAAACGCTCGCCCGCCGCATCGCCGACGCCTTCATCGATCCCTTCGCCGGCATCCTCGCCGCGCTCGCGCTGGTCTCGCTCTACATCGACGTGCTCGCCGTACCCGAGCCGCAGCGCGACCCCTCCACGGTCATCGTCATCGGCATCATGCTGCTGGTATCGGGCGGTATGAAGTTTATCCAGGAAGCCCGCAGCGGCAATGCGGCCGAGGCCCTTAAGGACCTGGTCTCCAACACTTGCACCGCCCTGCGCGACGGCGGGCGCATCGAGATCCCCTTCGACGAGCTCGTCCCCGGCGATGTAATCCGCCTCTCTGCCGGCGATATGGTGCCAGC
Organism: uncultured Collinsella sp.; assembly: GCA_900551305.1. GTDB lineage: Bacteria > Actinomycetota > Coriobacteriia > Coriobacteriales > Coriobacteriaceae > Collinsella. The sequence continues at coordinate 1,867 of URVK01000091.1, read as the reverse complement.
AGACGCCCGCATCATCACCGCGCGCGACCTGTTTGTGATCGAGTCCGCACTCACCGGCGAGAGCGAGGCCGTCGAGAAGACCACCGCCGTCACCGTCGTCGAGGGCGCCGACGGCTCCGCACTGCCACTCTCTGCCTGCAAGAACATCGTCTTTACCGGCCCCTCCGTGCAAAACGGCGCCGCCATGGCGCTTGTCGTTGCCACCGGCTCGGACACCTACCTGGGCGGCATCGCCAAGATGCTCAACGGGCGCGGCGAGAAGAGCGCGTTTGACCGCGGCGTCTCGAGCGTCTCCATGTTGCTCGTACGCCTCATGCTCGCTATGGCGCCGGCCGTCTTTGCCATCAACGCCGCCACCAAGGGCAACGTCATCGACGCGCTGCTGTTCGCCACGAGCGTAGCCGTGGGCATTACGCCGCAGATGCTCCCCGTCATCGTGACCACGAGCCTGTCGCAGGGCGCCAAGGATCTCGCCCGTCGCCAGGTTATCGTCAAAGAACTGCCGGCGATCCAAAACCTGGGTGCCATGGACGTCCTGTGCTGTGACAAGACCGGCACCCTCACCGAAGACCGCATCGTGCTCGAGCGCTACCTCAACACCGATGGCGACGAGGACACGCGTGTGCTGCGCCATGCGTTTTTGAACAGCTTCTTCCAGACCGGCCTCAAGAACCTTATCGACCTGGCCGTAATCGACCGTGCCGATGTGACACCCTCGACCGTCGCACCCGATTCCATGCTGGGCCAGAGCCTGCGCGACCGCTATACCAAGGTCGACGAGGTGCCCTTCGATTTCTCGCGCCGTCGCCTGAGCGTAGTTGTAGCCGACGCCCAGGGCAAAACCCAGATGGTTACCAAGGGAGCTGCCGAGGAAATGCTCGAGATCTGCTCCTTTGTCGAGGTCGATGGCATCGCTCAGCCGCTCACCAAAGACAAGCTCGCCCAGATTCGCAAGCAGGTCGCCAGACTTAACGCCGAGGGCCTACGCGTAATTGCTGTGGCGCAGAAGACCAATCCGCACTGCGTGGGCGAGTTTGGCATCGCCGACGAGTGCGACATGGTGCTGATGGGCTTTTTGGCCTTCCTCGATCCGCCCAAAGCAAGTGCTGCGGGCGCCGTCGCCACCCTCGAGACCAAGGGCGTGGCGGTCAAGGTCCTAACCGGCGACAACGACCGCGTCGCCGCCACCGTCTGCGAGCAGATTGGTATCGATGCGAGCAACGTCTTGCTCGGCTCCGAGATCGATGCGCTCGATGACGCCGAACTTGCCGAGCGCGCCGAGAAAACCCACCTCTTCGCCAAGCTCTCGCCGCTGCAGAAGGCGCGCCTGGTACGTGTCATGCGCGAGATGCTCGGCCACACCGTGGGCTTTATGGGCGACGGCATCAACGACGCCGCCGCCATGCGTGCGAGCGATTGCGGCATCTCGGTCGATTCGGCCGTCGATATTGCCAAGGAATCCGCCGATATCATCTTGCTTCAGAAGGACCTGGGCGTGCTCGAGCGCGGCATCATCGAAGGCCGCCGCACTTACGGCAACCTGCTCAAGTACCTCAAGACCACGGTGAGCTCCAACTTTGGCAATGTGCTGTCCGTGACCGTCGCGAGCCTGTTCTTGCCGTTTTTGCCCATGAGTGCCCTGCAGCTGGTACTGCTGTCGCTGGTCTACGAGATCGTGTGCATCGCACTGCCGTGGGACACCGTCGATGACGCCTGGACTGCCCGCCCGCGTGCCTGGGACGCCGCGTCCATCAAGGGCTTTACGCTCGAGCTGGGCCCCGTGAGCTCGCTGTTTGACATCGTGACCTTCGCCGCGCTCTTCTTTGTCGTGTGCCCCGCCGCCGTGGACGCAAGCTGGTCCGAGCTT
>URVK01000090.1 GCA_900551305.1 uncultured Collinsella sp. | reverse complement strand
TGGCCGGGCGAGTTGTGGACGATACCGGTACCGTCATCGACACCGACGTAGTCGGCCAGCAGCGCCACGCCCTCAACACCGTCAAAGATCGGCTGCTTGTAGTGGATGTGGTGGAACGTCTCGGCGGGAACCACATAGGGCTCGCCGTCGACCATGACCGGGGTGTACTCCCAGCCAAACTCCTCGCAGCACTTGGGAGCCAGGTCCTCGAGCATGACCTCGGCACGGCCATCGTGCTCAACGGCGACATAGGCGGCGCCGGGCTTGAGGGAAACGGCCTGGTCGGAGGGGATAGTCCACGGCGTAGTCGTCCAGATGATAAAGTCGACCGGGCCGTCGAAGTTCTCGAGGCCGGCGGGCTTGGAGGTCATCTCAAAGCGCACGAAGATGGAGGGGCTCGTCTCGTCGGAGTACTCGATCTCGGCCTCGGCCAGCGCGGTGTGGCAGTGCTTGCACCAGTGAACCGGCTTGTGGCCGCGATAGATCATGCCCTTATCGAACATGGCCTTGAAGACCTCGATGTCGGCGGCATCATGCTGGTGATAGAGCGTCAGATAGGGGTTGTCCCAGTCGCCGAGCACGCCCAGACGACGGAAACCAGCCTTCTGAAGCTCGATGTTCTCGACAGCGAACTCATTGCAGAGCTCGCGAATCTTGGCCGTGGGGGTCTGGTTGAACTTCTCGGTGCCGAGCTTCTCTTCGACCTTGTGCTCGATCGGCTGGCCGTGGCAGTCCCAACCGGGGACATAGGGAACTTCATAGCCCTGCATCATCCAGTAGCGGTTGATCATGTCCTTGGAGATCTTGTTCATGGCGTGGCCGATATGGATCGGGCCGTTGGCGTACGGAGGACCGTCGTGCAGCACGAACTTCTTGTGACCCTCGTTCTTCTTCAGAACCTGCTCGTAGACCTTGTTGTCCTGCCAGTCCTTGAGTCGCTTGGGCTCGGACTTGGAAAGACCGGCACGCATGGGAAAACCGGTCTTGGGCAGATTCATCGTCTGCTTGTACTCGTTTGCCACGGTACCCCTTTCATGTCGTGGGCGCGCACGCCCGTTGGGCACCAAAAAAGCGCCCGTCCCTACAAGCTGGGACGAAGCGCCACAAAAACGGGCTGTACGCCCGTAAAAGCTCTTCGCTTAACCACCCAGCTTAGATGCCCTCGCCCGCGTATTAGCGCGCTCGCATCCGTTCCTCGGCTGGCCTGTATCGACGACCATCTCGGCGATATCTACTAAGACGTGCCTGCGCGGCACGTCCGTTGGGACCGCAGCTCCGGGGTGATATTCATCGGTCGCATGCACGGGTTCTCAGCGCTCCCCGCTCTCTGTGGCATGCGGACGGCCGACTACTCGTCCCCATCAACGCTTATGCGGAGTATGCTAGCACGTTCCGCGCCGGCGAAAAACCCTCAACACTGGTTTTATACGTTCGAAATTTCTCGCGGCTGTGGACCTTCTCTTGGAGCAAAATACCTGAAAGCACTTTATCGAACGAAAGAAGGTTGCTATGCGCACGATTGGAATGAGCGACTACACCGTTGGCGAGGATTGCTTTGACGAGCTGCCCGGCGCGCTGGCCGAGTACGGCACGACCAAGGTCGCCATCATTGGCGGCAAGAGAGCCCTGGCTGCGGCGCTGCCGGGCATCGAGGCCGCCCTTGCGAATACGGACGTCGAGATTCTGGAGACGCGCGTCTACGGCACCAACAGTACGCGTGCCAATATCGCCAAGGTCGTGAACTCCCCTGCCTGCCAGGAAGCTGACGTGCTTATCGCATGCGGCGGCGGCAAGGCGCTCGACACCGTGAAGACCGCAGCTATCGAGCTCAAGAAGATCGTCTTTACGGTCCCGACGATCTGTTCCAACTGCTCCGCCGCGACCGCCATTGCCGTCGTGTACAACGACGACGGCTCGCTCGAGGGCTATTCGTACCCCAACCGACCGGCGCACATCTTCATCAACCCCAAGATCATCGCCGAGGCACCGGCAGAGTATTTCTGGGCCGGCGTAGGCGATGCCCTGTCTAAGCAGCCCGAGGTCGAGTACGCCACGAGCGCCGGTAATTTGGAGCACACGGCAGGCCTTGGTCTGGCACTCGCCCACACCTGCTCCGAGCCGCTGTTTACCTACGGCGTGCAGGGACTTGAGGACGTGCGCCAGGACCTGTCAAGCGAGGCCGTCAAGCAGATCGCGCTCGATATCGTGGTCAACACGGGCTACGTCTCCAACCTGACCAACCAAAACGATTACTACTACAACTCGAGCGTGGCGCACGCGTTCTACAACGCCACCTGCAGCATTCCGCGCGAGGGCTCCTACCTACACGGCGAGGTCGTGAGCCTGGGCGTGCTGGTGCTGTTTGCCTATACGGGCGATACCGAGAACCTTGAACGCTACGCCGCCTTTAACAAGCAGATGGGGCTGCCCGTGACGCTGGAGCAGGTCGGGCTTTCCGGGGCCGACATCCCGGCCCTGTGCGAGTACGCGCACGCCACCAACGAGTGGAAGCAGGGAAACCCCGAGCCCTTCACGGACGAAAAATTCGCCGCCGCCATCAAGGCCGCCGACGCTTACGGCCACACCCTCTAGGTCTAGCCCAAAACCACCACAAAGGGGACAGGCACCTTTGTGGTGGTTTTTTATTGCTCCAACATTCAGTTCGCACTCGAACCCGATTCTATACGAGAAAGGGTCCGGGTACGTTTTTTGTTTATCGGTAATTCTGCGGAAGGATCACTCGGAACGGTAAACAGAAACGAACAAAAGGCAGAGTACCATCGTGGTGATGGTATCCTGCCTTTTGTTTTGCGGAACCAAGGTCGCTTTATGCGAACTTGATCGCCACTTATATGGCGCATTGATGGCAATTGCTGCGTACGTGCGTACCGGGAGCCTGTACACCTCTGGCAAGGCGTAACACACTAGACTTTGTTCCAAAGTCCGTGTGCTAAGGGGGCAGGGCCCTTAGAATTCCCGTGGAGTGTGTACGCACGTACGCAGAAAAACAGCAAATTACGCTATATCAGGGCGTTCTTTCATTGGTGAGTATGGTATACACGGCTTAGTTCAACAAATATGAATTTATATATAAAGGAGAACATTGATGAAAATGATTTTATGTTCGCACTTTTCAAGTGTAGGAAGTCTGATAAAGGAAGAAATTGAAAATAAAAAAGTCGCATTTATTCCAACAGCTTCGCTGCATGAAGGCTACACCGGTTATGTCGGCTCGGCTCGAAAATTATTCAAAAAGTTGGGAGCAATCGTAACTGAAATTGATATTTCAACGGAGGCTTATTCGACGATACAGTCTCTTTTTGAAGATGCGGATGTGATCTATTTTACCGGCGGAAATTCTTTTTTCCTTATAGACCAGCTCCGTAAAACGGGAACGGATGAGCTGCTGAAGAAAGAATTGGCAAAGGGAAAACTGATGATTGGTGAATCGGCAGGTGCGATTGTATGCGCTCCAAGCATCCAATATATCGAGCAAATGGATGAAAAGCCGGAGGACTACTCACAAGAAGATGATGCAGGGCTTAATTTGATTGATTTCTATGTTCTTCCGCATTTTCTTACAGCACCATTTAAGAAAGTTACCGAGAAAATAATAACTGAGTTTTCGGATTTGAATCTATGCCCAATTAACAATCGTCAGGGAATTGTAATTGATGGTGAAGGTTCAAAGGTTATTTGCAAAGACTAATTTAAAATTCCAGTTTGCTGCACTCGTTCCTAGCAGGGTTTGGGGCAGGAGGGGCGCAAGAGACGGGAGGGCCTTGTACGCGTTCCTGCGAGAGGGCCGCGGGGAGGGACTGCCTGGGTACGGCGCCTGTCAACTCGGTCTACGTCTTTGATGACCGGGTCGTACTCAATATCAACTTCACGGATGATGCCAAAACGGTCACCCGTGAGGAAGTGTTGGGTTCGAGTGCTGTGGACAATGTTCCAACATGCTGGGATCGAACTCGCTAGCCGGAATCACGCGGTACCCGTGACGCAGCAGCAGATCGACAAAAACACCGTTGCCCGCGGTGAGCGTACCGCTAAAGGTGCCATCGTAGACGCGACCCGCACCGCACGAGGGGCTACGATCCTGCAAGACGCACGCAGCGATCTCGGACGGGCCGCCCGCCTGCTCGCACATATCAAGCGCACGTTGGGCACCCAGGCGGAACTCGCGATCGACCGAGATGCCCTCGCAGGTACGGACCTCGCCGCTCACAATCTCAGACGGCTTTCGCGGCGTGGGCAGGCCGCCAAAGACCTCAGGGCACACCAAGAGTACCTCGGTCCCTGTGCGTTCACACGCTTCGACCAGCTCGCGATGTTAGTTATCGAGCCCGTTATACTTGCAGCTCTCGCCCATCAAGCAGGCACTTACCACGATCTTCATATACAACTCTCCCCACGCAAATCGCCCCATTTGAGATGGACACTCAAATGGGGCGATTGACACTGCGCAACTAGTATTACTGCTGCTTCGGCATCAGCGGATTCTCGCGCGTGAGGAGATTCATAAACTCCTCGCCCGTGATCGTCTCCTTCTTGTACAGATAACGAGCCAGCTCGTGGAGCTTGAACTTGTTCTCCTTCAGGATCTGCAGAGCGCGGTCGTGCGCGTCCTCGATCAGCTTGGCGACAATCGCGTCCACGCGCTCGGCCGTACCGGGGGCGCAGGTGAGCGACGTGTCCTGGTTTAGGTACGCATTCTGAACGGTACCGAGCGCCATCATGCCAAACTCATCGGACATACCAAAGCGCGTCACCATATTGCGGGCGAGCTTGGTGGCCTGCTCGATATCGTTGGCGGCGCCGGTCGTCATCTCACCAAAGATGAGCTCCTCGGCTGCACGGCCACCGCAATAGACGGCGAGCTTGTCCAGGACCTCCTGGCGTGTGGTCAGGAAGCGCTCATCCTCCTCGACCTGCATGGTGTAGCCCAGAGCACCGCTCGTGCGCGGCACGATGGTGATCTTCGTGACCGGCGCAGAGCCCTTCTGGCGAGCGGCAACGATGGCATGGCCGATCTCGTGATAAGAAACGACCTGCTTCTCGTGGTCGGACAGCACCGTGGACTTACGCTGCTGACCGGCGATGACGACCTCCACCGACTCCTCAAAATCGTCCTGCGTGGCACGCTTGCGACCCTCGCGGACGGCACGCAGGGCGCCCTCGTTGATGATGTTGGCCAGGTCGGCGCCCGAGGCACCGGGCGTGGCGCGGGCAATCGCGGTCAGGTCAATCGGCGGCTGCGTCTTCACGCTCTTGGCATGCAACTCAAGAATGTTCTTACGGCCGGTCAGATCGGGCAGCTCAACAGGGATACGGCGGTCAAAACGACCGGGGCGCAACAGGGCCGGGTCAAGGCTGTCCGGGCGGTTGGTAGCAGCGAGGACGACAATACCCTTGTGGTTATCGAAGCCGTCCATCTCGGTCAGCAGCTGGTTGAGCGTCTGCTCGCGCTCGTCGTTGCCGCTAAAGCCGCCGCCATCGCGCTTCTTGCCGATGGTATCAATCTCATCGATAAAGACGATGCACGGGGCCTTTTCCTTGGCCTGCTTAAACAGGTCGCGAACTTTAGCGGCACCGCGGCCGACGAACATCTCGACGAACTCAGAACCAGAAATACTAAAGAACGGCACGCCCGCCTCGCCGGCCACAGCCTTGGCAAGCAGGGTTTTACCAGTACCCGGAGGGCCGACAAGCAGAGCACCACGCGGCAGCTTGGCGCCGATCTCCTCGTAGCGCTGCGGCTTCTCCAGAAAGTCAACGACCTCCTTGAGGGACTCCTTGGCCTCTTCCTGGCCGGCGACATCCTTAAAGGTCACGCCCACGTCCTTGGAGGCGATCACGCGCGCGCCGGACTTGCCCAGTCCACCGCCGCCAAAACCACCGCCGCCAAAGTTCATCGACGGACCGTCATCGCCCATGGCCTTCTTCATGCGGCGGTTGAGCCACCAGCCGATCAGGAAGAAAATCGCCATGGGAAGAATGAGGGTGAGCAGGTAGTAGGTCATCAGACCCGAGTTCTTATCGGGAAAGACCGACTCCAGCGAAGCACCGGACTCAAGCACGCGATCGGTAAAGCCCGCGTCATTCGGAACACCGGTCGTCTTGTAGGCGATGTTCTCGTCCTCGCCCTTCTTGGTGTAATAAATCGTGTAATCGTCCGTGTTGTACTCGACCTTGTCGACGCTCTTCTTATCGAGCGCTTTGACAAACGTCGAGTAATCGGTCTTCGTAATCTGCTGCGTGTGACCGATGTTGGGGAACAGAACGGTCGAGAGCACGAGGTAGACGACGAAGGCGATGAGCACGTAGAGGATCATATTCCGTCTACGTTTGTTGTCATCCATCTCCATCTGCTTGAACTCCATCTACTGGGGTTGATAATGTTTTCTAGAATACCCAACCAGAACGGCGATAAACCGACGCCGGGCACGAAAGGACAGAGATGGCATCACTGGAAGTCGGCAAGGTTCAAATCTATACGGGCGACGGCAAGGGCAAGACGACGGCCGCGCTAGGGCTCGCGCTGCGCGCCACGGGCTATGGACTTAACGTGCTCATGCTTCAGTTTGCCAAGAAGCTGCACTGCGCCGAACATGACGCAGCATCTCGATTGGGGCTACGCATCGTACAAGCCGACCGAGACACACCCGAAGCCTGGGCCGCACAGATCATGG
>URVK01000089.1 GCA_900551305.1 uncultured Collinsella sp. | reverse complement strand
GCGCATGTTGCAACGGGGGCCGGGGCCGCCCCAGCCTGCCGTCAATGGCGCCGCAGTTCCTGCGCTCGGCACCGGCTATCGCCGTATCTTCACTCTCAAGCAACGTGAGCTCACGCAAACCGTCGCTTGGCTGGTCGATGGCGTCGAAGCACTCGACCGCTATGGCGTGGATATCCCGGAAGATGCCCGCGTACTCGCGCGACGATGCTGGCCGGGAGCCCTGACTATCGTGGTCAAGGCAGCCCCCTGCGTGCCGACCTTTATGCGCGCTGCCGACGACACCGTGGCCCTGCGCGCTTCGGCCTCTCCCGTGGTCCAAGCGCTCATCCGCGCCTGCGGCAGTCCCCTTGCCTGCACGAGCGCCAACACGCACGGCGCGCCTTCGCCGGCAAGCTTTGCCGCCGTCGAGGGTCGCATCCTGGAGGGGGTCGATGTTGCCGTCGACGCCGGTGAGACCCCGTGTCGCGACGCCTCGACCATCGTGTCGTTCCAGCACGGCGGGCTCCAGATCCTGCGCCAAGGCGCACTTCCCGCATCAGAGATCGAGCGGGTCCTGTCCGACCCGATGCAATAGAAGGGTGTAAGCGATGTCGTTGAATCTGGGCAGCCTGGGCATGGAAGATGCCTCGTTTAACTTTGGCGGTTCCTACATCATGGCGCTCGACTGCGGCACTACCTCGGTACTCGCGGCCATTGTCGACGAATACGGCTGCATCGTTGCCCAGGCGCGTCGTAGCGTCAAAACCAGCTTCCCGCGCCCCGGCTGGGTGGAGCAGGATCCCACGGAGGTGCTTGCCAGCCAGATCGGCGTGATGATGGAGGTTCAGTTTAAGAGCGGCATCCATTCCGATCGCATCGCCGCCATCGGCATCTCCAACCAGCGCGAGACCACGGTGGTCTGGGACCGCGTGAGCGGCCAGCCCATCTATAACGCCATCGTATGGCAGTGCCGTCGTACCGCGCCGGCGATCGACGCGTTGGTTGAACAGGGTTGCGAGGAGCTGGTGCGCTCCCGCACGGGACTTACGCTTGACCCGTATTTCTCGGCCTCCAAGGTGCAGTGGATTCTCGACAACGTCGACGGCGCACGCGAGAGCGCGGCGGAGGGCGACCTCATGTTTGGCACCATCGACACCTGGCTCATCTACAACCTCACCGGCGGCCAGGTCTTTGCCACCGACTACACCAATGCCAGCCGCACGGCACTCTTTAATATCCATACGCTCGATTGGGACGACGACCTGCTGGCGCTCTTTGACGTTCCACGTTCCATGATGCCCGAGGTTCGCTGGAGCTCGGGCGACTACGGCCGCGTCGCGAGCGACATCATGACCAACATGCCGCCCATCATGGGCGTGGCGGGCGACCAGCAGGCATCGCTGTTCGGCCACTGCTGCTTCTATCCCGGCCAGACCAAAAACACCTATGGCACGGGCTGCTTTATGCTCATGAACACCGGTGACGAGATCGTCGAATCCAAGAATGGCCTGGTCTCCACCATCGGTATCGCTGCGGACGGCAAAGTCAGCTATGCGCTCGAGGGCTCTATTTTTGCCGCCGGTTCAACGATGAACTGGCTTCGCAACAACATGGGCATCATCTCGAGCGTGAGCGAGTCGGCACAACTCGCCGCTTCGATTAGCGACAACGAGGGCTGCTACTTCGTTCCCGCCTTTGCAGGTTTGGGTGCTCCCTGGTGGGACCCGCATGCCCGCGGTATCGTGTGCGGTCTGACCGGCGCCTCGAGCCGTGCGACCATCGTACGTGCCGCCTGCGAATCCATGGCATATCAGAGCTACGACGTGCTGCGCGCCATGGAGCAGGACGTGGGGCTTTCGATTGAGCGTCTGTCTGTCGATGGCGGTGCCTCGCGCAACGAGTTCATCATGCAATTCCAGGCCGACCTGCTGGATATCCCCGTGCTGCAATGCGAGACGGTGGAGACCACGGCAATCGGTGCCGCGTACTTGGCGGGTCTTGCCGTCGGCTATTGGGAAGACCTGGAGGAGCTGGAGCAAAATGCCCAGATCGTTAGGACCTTCCTTCCCCACATGTCCGCCGAGCGCCGCGAGCAAAACCTTGCGGGCTGGCGTGATGCAGTCAGGCGCTCGCTCAGCACCTCACAGTAGGGCTGCGATGGGCTGCTCGATACAACAAACCGCTAAACTAATGCATGGCGTGCGGCGGCAACATTGCTGCACGCCTTGTCAGCAAGGCCGTTTTGCGGCCGCAACGAAAGGGGCAATCAATCCATGACCGTCACCTACGATGCGTCCCGTGTGACGCTTGTCGATCACCCGCTCGTCCAGCACAAGCTGTCGATCCTGCGCGACAAAAACCCCGGCACCAACCAGTTCCGTCAGCTCGTGCGCGAACTCGCGCTTTTTGACGGCTACGAGGCCATGCGCGACCTGCCTATGGAAGACGTCGAGGTCGAGACCCCCATCACTACCGCCACGTTCAAACAGCTTGCCGGCAAGAAACTCGCCATCGTGCCCATCCTGCGTGCGGGCCTTGGCATGGTCGACGGCATCCTCGACCTGGTGCCCTCCGCTCGCGTGGGCCACATCGGCATGGAGCGCGACGAGGTCACCCACGAGCCGCACGAGTATTACTGCAAGATGCCCAAGGATATCGACCAGCGCATCTGCCTGGTCGTCGACCCCATGCTCGCCACGGGCGGTTCGGCCGAGATGGCCATCAGCTACCTGCGCGAGCGCGGTGTCAAGGACATCCGCATGCTGTGCATCGTCGCGGCCCCCGAGGGCCTCAAGTCGCTGACTGAGAAGGACCCTGATGTGCATATCTATACCTGCGCCATCGACGACCATCTCAACGAGGCTGCCTACATCGTTCCCGGCCTGGGCGACGCCGGCGACCGTATCTACGGCACGCTCTAGTCGCTGGGCTAAGACGGCCGCGGCTGCAAATACGAAGAAACGGTGCGCGCGGACGAACAAAAGGCGACCGCGCGCACTCCTGTTAACGGACGTTTTGCCCTGCAGGGTTCGAGAAAAACGTATTACCGTACCTGCGGCATAAAGAAGGTCTTAAGAAAACGAACAGGTGCGTATTAACCGATGCTTTTTCGGTTGTACTTTAGCGATTGGCTCGTACAATAGTCACCAATGTTTGGCGGGAACTGTTCTGTGAAGCGTTAAAAAGGAAAGTGAGGACGCCAGTGTTTCAGATAGCCGATCTGCTCGCTATCGTTGCAGGCGCCATCGCGGGCGCAATTGCCTTCCTTCCCTTTGTCTTTACGCTCAAGCCGGTTCTTGACGATAAGCAGAATGCGGACATGCTCAAGGGTATGGTGAGTCTGGCGGTCTCGGCAATCGCCCTGCTCGTCTTTACCTTGGTTGTGTTTGTGTTGTTCGGAGAGGCATTTCGCATGTTCCTCCTGGGCGAGGCGATCGGCTTCGTGGCCTTTATGGCCGCCTGCACGGTTCGCGTCGCCAAGGCGCTGCGAGATCCTCATGAGGTCGAAAGGTAAGTCGTGGAAATTTTTGAAAAGCTGCCTGATGAGATTAATCATCTGGTCAGCGAGTTCAGCTCCACCCCTGTCGTGGGCGATCTGAGCTGCGGCATCACGCAGTACTCGTTTTGGCTGATCGTCTCCACGATCGTGCTCCTGATCGTCCTGGCCGTGTTCAAGAAGAAGCAGACCCTGGTTCCCAAGGGCTTCTTCGTCAACGGTTTCGAGTACATCATCGAGTACGTCGAGAACGATATCGGCAAGGGCGTCGTGGGTGAGAACTGGAAGAAGCACTTCCCGTTCCTGTGCTCGCTTTTCCTGTTCATCCTGATCAATAACATGATCGGCCTGATCCCGGGAATGAAGCCCGGCACCGGCGCAATCGGCCCCCCCGCCGCGCTCGCCATCTTCGCCTTCGTGTACTTCATCTACTACGGATGCAAGGCTCACGGCGTGATTGGCTACATCAAGAGCCTCGCCCCGCAGGGCGTGAGCTTCCCGATGAACGTGCTCGTGTGGGTCGTCGAGCTTTTCTCGACCTTCCTGCGCCTCATCACGCTCGCCGTCCGTCTGTTCTGCAACATGTTCGCAGGACACGTGGTCATGGGCTCGTTCGCCATCATGGCGAGCATGTTCATGCAGCCGCTGCTTCAGCAGGTTTCCGCGGCCCACGCCGTCGGCGCCCTGCCTTCGCTGGCCTGGCTTGCCATCCTCATCCTGATCTATGCGATCGAGCTTGTGGTCGGCGCCATCCAGGCTTACGTCTTCACGGTCCTTACCGCCGTGTATGTCTCCGAGGCAGAGGAGGTCGCGGAGGAGGAGTAGTCTTCCGTTCGCGCCTTAAAGGTAAGGCAATTCGTTAAACCGCCGGTGCCCGTACCCATGGAGCCCGGCAGTTATAAAAAGGTTATCCTGCGTGAAATAAGACACGCACGACAAAGGAGGAATCGTGGGAGTTATCGGTTACGGTCTCGGTGTTATCGGCGCTGGTCTTGCTATCGGCCTGTCTGCTCTGGGTGCTACGGGTGCTATGGCCCGTCAGCCTGAGGTCCAGGGCCGCGTGTTCACCGTCTTCATCATGGGCTCCGCCTTCGGCGAGGCTCTGGCTCTGATCGGCTTCGTTGTCGCGCTGATCGTTAAATAGCACGGAGCGTCAAGTATGAATCTTTCATCCCAGAAGAGCGCGATCGCACTCTCCGCGTCCGCGGCCGCGCTGCTCATGCCGGTTTCCGCGTTCGCTGAGGACGGCGCTGCCGGTGCGGACATCCTCATCCCTAAGATGGCGGAGTTCATCCCGGCGCTTATCGCCTTCCTGATCATCTGGATCGTGCTGGCCAAGGTCGCCCTGCCGGGCATCATGAAAACCATGGAGGAGCGCGGCAAGAAGATCGAGGAGAGCCTCGACGAGGCCGAGAAGACCAAGCAGGAGGCTATCGCCAAGCGCGCTGAGTCCGACTCGATCGTCACCGACGCCCGTCGTCAGGCTGCCGACATCGTTCTCGAGGCCCGTAAGGACGCCGAGTCCGAGCGCGCCCGTATCATCGAGGCTGCTCACAAGGAGGCCGAGGAGATCATCGCCAAGGCCCATACGACCGTCGAGGACGAGCGCAAGTCCATCTACGCCGGTGCCGCGAGCTCCATCGCCGACCTGTCCGTTGCCGTCGCCACCAAGATCGTGGGCGAGGCACTCGAGGACGAGGCCGAGCAGAAGAAGCTCATCGAGCGCTACATCCAGGAAGCAGGTAGCCTGAATGCCGACTAGCCGCTATCAGGACAAGGTGCTCGAGACCTACGCGCGCTCCCTTCTGGAAGCCGCTAAGGCCGAGAACCATGTGTTCGAGGACCTCGAGATGATCGAGCGCCTGGCTTCTGCCAGCCCCGAGATCATCGCCGTGCTCGACACCATGTCCAAGCGCGACCAGCTCGACCTTCTTCCCAAGGTGGCAGCTGCCTTTAAGTATGTTGCCGAGGAAGACGAGGATGTAGTGGGCGTGACCGTCACCACGGCGATCCCGCTCGACGACGAGCTGCGTCAAACCATCACTAAGAAATGCGAGCAGGACTTCGGCCGCAAGGTATTCCTTATCGAGCAGGTCGACCCGTCTATCGTGGGCGGCCTGGTGCTCGAGGCCCGCGGCGAGCGTCGTGACATTTCCGTCAAGACGCAGTTGCGCATCGCGCAGGAGACCCTCGCAAACTCTGCTAATTCGTACGGAGGTGAAGCCTAATGTCCGAAACCCTCAATGCCCAGGATATCGCCAAGAAACTGCAGGAGCAGCTCACGAGCCTCTCCGCGACGGTCGATACGCATGAGGTTTCAACGGTCGACGAGGTAGGCGACGGCATCGCGCGCGTCTCCGGCCTCAAGAGCGCCATGGCAGGCGAGCTTCTGGAGTTCAAGAGCTCCGATACCGGTGAGACCGTCTTCGGCCTTGCCCAGAACCTTGACCGTGACGAGGTCGGCGCCGTTCTGTTCGGTGCCGTCGACTCCATCAAGGAAGGCGACGAGTGCCGCACCACTGGTCGCATTATGGATATCCCTGTGAGCCGCGCCATGCTCGGCCGCGTCGTCAATCCGCTCGGCCAGCCCATCGACGGCCTGGGCGACATCGTCGCCACGCACCGTCGCCCCATCGAGTTCAAGGCCCCCGGCGTTATCGACCGTACCCCGGTGTGTGAGCCGGTTCAGACCGGTCTGTTGGCCATCGACTCCATGGTGCCTATCGGCCGTGGTCAGCGTGAGCTCATCATTGGCGACCGTAAGACCGGTAAGACCGCCATCGCCATCGACGCTATCCTCAACCAGCGCGGCAAGGGCATGGTCTGCATCTATGTCGCCGTCGGCCAGAAGGCTTCCACGGTTGCCAACATCCGCGAGACCCTCGCTCAGCACGGTGCGCTCGAATACACCATCATCGTTTCGGCAACCGCTGCCGATTCCGCCCCTATGCAGTACATCGCGCCTATGGCCGGTGCCGCTATCGGCGAGTTCTTCATGTACAACGGCGAGGACGGCAAGCCCGCCAGCGAGACCAATCCCGGCGGCCACGTGCTCGTCATCTACGACGACCTGTCCAAGCAGGCCGTGGCCTACCGTCAGATGTCGCTGACGCTGCATCGTCCGCCCGGACGCGAGGCCTATCCTGGCGACATCTTCTACCTGCACTCTCGTCTGCTCGAGCGTGCCGTCAAGATGTCCAAGAAGAACGGCTACGGCTCCATGACGGCACTGCCGATC
>URVK01000088.1 GCA_900551305.1 uncultured Collinsella sp. | reverse complement strand
GCCGTGCGCCGCAGCCGTGCGGGTCTCTCCGACCCGGACAAGCCCATCGGCAGCTTCTTCTTCCTGGGCCCCACCGGCGTGGGCAAGACCGAGCTCGCCAAGGCGCTTGCCGAGTGCCTGTTCGACGACGAGCGCGCGCTCGTGCGTATCGACATGTCCGAGTACATGGAGAAGTTCAGCGTCCAGCGTCTGATCGGTGCGCCCCCGGGATACGTGGGTTACGACGAGGGCGGCCAGCTCACCGAGGCCGTGCGCCGTCGTCCGTATTCCGTGATCTTGCTCGACGAGATGGAGAAGGCTCACCCGGATGTCTTCAACGTGCTGCTGCAGGTGCTTGACGACGGCCGTCTGACCGACGGTCAGGGTCGCCAGGTATCCTTCAAGAACACGATCATCATCATGACGTCTAACGTGGGCTCCAAGGCTATCGCTGAGCTTTCCGGCAAGAACGAGGAGGAGATGCGCCATCAGGTCGACGCGGCCATGGCTCAGACCTTCCGTCCCGAGTTCCTCAACCGTATCGACGATATCGTGGTGTTCCATCCGCTTGGCATGGCGCAGATCGAGAAGATCGTCGATATTCAGCTCGCCGACGTCCGTGCACGTCTGGCCAAGGAGCGCATGACGCTTGCCATCACCCCGGCGGCCAAGCAGATGCTCGCCGTGGGCGGCTTGGACCCGGTCTTTGGCGCCCGTCCGCTCAAGCGTCTGGTTCAGCGCGAGGTCGTGGATGCCATCGCCGCCGCTATCATCGATGGCACGGTGCGTGAGGGCGATCAGGTGACGGTCGATGTCGACAAGGACGGCGGCTTTACCGTCGTGTGCGACAACACGCCGGCGGCCACCTACGAGGTCCCCGACGCCGAGTAGGTTTTGGGCCATGCCTTAAAATCTGCCAGCCGTCTCTAAACGCCAAGGGCGGCGGATCCAATGGGTCCGCCGCCCTTTTTCGTGCGACAATCGATGTTGTTGAACGTGAGTACATGGCAAGGAGATATGCAGATGATAGACAAGAGCAAGACAAACACGCCGGCGACCGATGCCGCACCCAAGCCTGCGCCTAAGCCGGCACCCAAGCCGCGCGACCCCTACATCCGTGCCGAGAACGAGGACGACGACGGCTACGATCCCTACAGCGATCGCCGCCCCGAGCGCGAGCCGATGTTCGAAGCCGATCCGTGGCGCTGAGTGCCACCCAAAAGGCCACCAATAAGTTGCGGTGAAATAGGGATTGTTTTGCGGTTTGACCAGCAAAAACAGTCCCTATTTCACCGCAACTGCGTTAGGGATGGGGTGTTGGGCGGCTGTCTTCGGGCCGGCTAGTCCTGGGCCTTGATGCTCGGCAGGAGAATCTGGGCGAGGTAGTCGGTCTCGAGTTTGGTCGCGGCGTCGGCTTTGCCGTCTTTGCCGACCAGCACTTTTTTGATCTGGCTATAGGTATAGCGGTTGCCGGTCGTAAGTTCGACAAGCTCAACTGCAGTGTCCATGGGGTAGGTCGACACGGGGTCTTGCGTGCGTCCGTTGATGGTCTGGGACACCACATACGGATAAACGGGGCCGCTGGCGTAGACGGTGTAGCCGTTGCCGAGGTTTGCCGCACCCAAAACCGCGTCGCCCTCATCGGGCGTAAAGCTCTCGCCGTCGCGCACCGTGACAAGCGTCACAAGCGGCGTGTTCGTGTCGCCGGCAAGATATATGCACAGCGTGCTGCCGTTTTGCCAAGTCGCGACTTTGCCGTACCACTCAACGGGAATATCGAGCTGATACAGGTCCGTTGCCTTATGTCGAGCATCGGCGTCGCGGGCCGCCTGCGCCTTGCGGGAGCTCACGGCGTTGGTCGCGGCGTCGCGTCGCGCGGTTGCCGCCTGCTGGAGTACCTTTGCGACCGCGGCGGAATTCACCCCGCCTTCCTCGGCATACTTGGCGGCGGCATCGATCTGGTCGTCGGTCACCGTGTCGGCCGAAGGCACCTCGAGCTTAAAGGTGGCCTGGGCACTCAAATCCTGCCCATCGCTCTTAATGGCGACCTGCGCCTTGGTGGTCGGGACGGTGTAGATGGTGCCGTCGGCCGCGATGGGGGAGGCGGCAATGGAGAGCGTGTAATCGCCGGGCAGCAGCTTAACGCCGCGACCGTGCTCGTCAACATAGAGCGTTTCGCTCACGGAAGAACCGTCGGAATCCTGCCCGCTCACCTGCACGGGAATCTTGGAGCCAGTTGAGCAGTCGAGGCCCGCGGCATGCACGCCAATCTGCACCGACATCATCGTGTGGGCATTGGCGGCGACAGCGGCAGCCTGCTCTTGTTGATATCCGTTCCAGGCAGCATAGCCTGCACCGCCGGCGACAAGCGCGACGGCCACGACGCCGGCGACCATCAGATTGCGGCGCTTTGGCGACATCTTGCGATGGCGGACCTCGGCTTCGCGTGCCGAGGGAACGGACGGCAGGGGAATATCGCCCATGGCGATGGTCTCATCGACGACAGGAGCAGAACCTAGGCCGGGGAGCTCGCGGGTCAGCGAATCCTCGGCCGGCAAGCTGTCGAGCAAGATGGTTTCCTCGCTCGTATCGGATTCGGTCTGGTCGTCGGCCTCACATTCGGATTCCTCGTGCCCCGCCTCGTCTTCGGTGGGCGCGGCGCCATCGTCTTTTGCATCCTGATCATCGGGCTGCGCCTCGATTTCCGGCTCATCCTGCGCATCGACGCTCGAATCGTCAAACGCAATTTCGGCCAGCGCGATCTGGTCTAGGCTCTCCAGGGCCTCGGCGCACGCTTCTGCATCTTGGGCCGCATCCTCTTGGCCCATCGTCTCATCTTTCATATATCCCCCAAGCTCAATATCGGGACAACACTGTACCCAAAAACGGGACCCCATAGAGCCGCCTCATGATTTGAAATCCGATTTTAAATATGCGCATGTTTTTGAATAGATGAATAGAGGCGCGACGACAAAAGCCCCCGAAAAGCGAGCGAAACGCTTTCCGGGGGCTCTGCGAGACATTGGATTGAAAATCCTGGCGGGCGGGCCTATGCCCAAGCGCCAACAGCGACCAACATGTTACTCGGCGTGCGCGTAATCAACCTTGGCGCGGCGAGCGGTAGCCTTCTCCCAATCGCTGGTGCCCTCAAAGACATCCTGCTTGTAGGGATTGCAGCCGAGCTTCTTGGCGCGGTAGGCGATGTAGATGATCGCGGCGACATTGGCGACCAGTGCGGCGATCGAGACCGCGGTGGCGGCGCCGGGGTCGAGCGTGGAGTGGGTCACAAAGATGGACTCCTCCTGGAAGTACGGGAACACCTGGGCAAACATGCACCAAATAGCAAGCGTAAAGGCGCGGTTCTGGATCCAGCCGCCCTTGTTCCAGATAAAGGCGGCGACGGTGGGCGCCAGCAGTAGCGCAAAACCGCAGAACCAGGAGTGGGTGGGCAGGCAATTGTAGGTGTAGCAGAAGTTCCAGATATCGTAGGCGATGATGTAGACCCAGGTCATGTCGGGCCACAGCATGTCGGTCTTGTCCTCGGAGGCGTAGACGCTCCACCAACCGGTCATGCAGAAGATGTTGATGAGACCGGCGATGCCGTTGAACACGTTGTTCCAGCCGGCAAGCTGCGTGGCACCCTCGGAGGTGACCCAGGTGGACTGGCCCAGGACAAAGAAGTGATAGGCGCTCTCGAAGTCGGACACGACGGCGATCAAGATGTTGATGGCGACGATCACAAACGGCCACGCGCGGAACCAATGCGCCTTGCCGATCTTGCCCCACTGGTACTTAATGGCAATGAAGCCCCAGCAACCGGCCAGCGCCGCGTACACCTTGGCGTAGTGGAACCAGCTGTTCTGGTACACGTGGGTGGGGTTGGTGAGCGCCCACTCGGCACCCTGCGAAACGCCCACGGCGATGGCGACGCAGTAGATGGTCATGGCCAGCGGAGCCACGCCAAAGATGATTGCCGCGCCCAGCTTGGTGCGGCGGCCGACCTCGTTGAGCACGATCAGGCCAATAAAGACCATGGCCCAGCCAGCCCAGTGGATAAGGGTATCGCTACCCCAAACGTCGAACAGCATGCTGCTCTCCTTTCACACGCCCGCGGCCCCTCTTCCGATCGCGGGCAGTTTGGCCAAATGCCGTCAGTCCTGGGGCATGCGCTCCGGATACTTGGCGGTATAGCCCTCGATGTGGAGTGTCGAGGCGATGATTTCCTTGACCGTCTCGTCGGGCACATCGGGGTGCGTGCGGATATACATCAAAAGACCCATGATGAGGGTGTAGAACGTTTCGTAGACATGGTCGATGCGCAGCTCGTGATGGGCGACAAAGTCCACCACGGTGGTGTCGCAGATGTACTGAGCCACGCGCTGAACCACGTTGTGCAGAAAGCCGCCGTAGAGTGCACCGCTGTTGGAGGTCAGAGTGTGCGGCAGTTCGTGGCCGCTGGCGACCAGACGCTTAAAGAGCGGGGCGACGGTGTCGAGCGCGCCCTCGATATCGCCGACGGTGCGGTTGGCATTCCACTGCTCGAGCTCGGAGATAAAACCGTCGATTGCCTCGTCCATGACGGCGGTGACGGCGGCGTCCATGTCGGCGAAGTAGTGGTAGAACAGCGAACGCGTGCAGCCGGCTCGCTTGGTCACGGCCGAGACAGATAGATGCGACACGCCCAGCTCGGAACTCACGGTGCGCACGGCGGCGAGGATCTCGCGACGGCGTTCGTCGCCCGTCAAGCGCTTTGTCGCGCTATCGGACGCGGGGACGGCATCGACCACAGAGGTATCTGCTGTGTTGTTGCCCATGTTTTGCCGCCTTTCATCCTCTTTTGCCTGACCGTTCGCCTAACAGTCTTGAATATTGTTGACGGTTCGTCAATACTATTTTTGACACAATGTCAACAATGGCGGGTGAACGGCATGGGGGCATGCTCGGCCTGCAAAAAAGAGGGGCGCTGCGGCCTCGTCGTGCTGCGGCAAGAGAAGGGACAACCATGATTCTCAACGGACCGGGGATTAGCTACACCGAGCCCGATATCGGCGCGGAGTTCGTGCCGCCGCTGCCGGAGCATCCGCGCGAGGCCATTGTCAAGCTGTGCGAGCATTGCACCAACCGTCTGCTGCATCGCGACGAGCTGCTGGGCTACGAGTACTGGTCGTTTGCCGAGGCCGCGACCGACGAGCAGGCCGAAGTGCTCTGCAAGATGAAGATGCGCCGTCCCTATACGCTGCTCGAGATGGTCAAGCTCACCGGCATGCCCGAGACCCAGATCGAGAAGATGCTCGACGATATGAGCTACACGGGCCTGCTCGAGTACAACTGGGAAAACCCCGAGCGCGCCAAGCAATGGGTGTTGCCCATGCTGGTGCCGGGTTCTGCCGAGTTCCTCAACATGCGCGTGAGCCAGCTCGAGGAGCACCCGGTCTACGCCAAGTTTTTTGAGCAGGCATCCAAAGGCCCACTGTCTAAGGCCACGCCGATGGTGCCGCCCGGTGGTGCCGGCATCGGCATGCATGTCATTCCGGTCGAGAAGGCCATCGATGCCGCGAGCACGTCGGTGCCGATCGAGCATATCGAGCATTGGCTCGACAAATACGATGGCAAATATGCCGCTAGCACCTGCAGCTGCCGCGCGAGCCGTCGCGTGATGGGAGAGGGTTGCGCCGACGACCCGGCCGATTGGTGCATCGCCGTGGGCGATATGGCCGACTACGTGGTCGAGACCGACCGTGGCCATTACGTGACGCGCGACGAGGTCTACGACATCCTGCGTCAGGCCGAGGACAACGGCTTTGTGCACCAGATCACCAACATCGACGGCGAGAACAAGATCTTCGCTATCTGCAACTGCAACGTCAACGTGTGCTACGCCCTGCGCACCTCGCAGCTGTTCAACACGCCCAACCTGTCGCGCTCGGCCTATGTCGCCAAGGTCGAGAAGGACAAGTGCGTGGCTTGCGGTCGCTGCGTTGAGGTGTGCCCTGCCGGTGCCGCCAAGCTGGGCCAAAAGCTCTGCAGCAAAAAGGCCGGCGGACAGGTGCCCGAGTATCTGCGCCAGGAGCTGCCCGATGCCACCAAGTGGGACCACACCAAGTGGTCGCCCAACTACCGCAACGACAACCGTATCGAGACGCACGAGTCCGGCACCGCGCCCTGCAAGACGGCTTGCCCTGCACACGTTGCCGTTCAGGGCTACTTGAAGCTTGCGGCGCAGGGCCGCTATGACGAGGCGCTGGCGCTCATCAAGCGCGAGAACCCGCTGCCTGCTATCTGCGGCCGCGTGTGCAACCGCCGCTGCGAGGACGCCTGCACTCGTGGTCGCGTGGATGCTGCCGTGGCTATCGACGAGGTCAAGAAGTTTATCGCCCAGCGCGATCTGGACGCCGCGACCCGCTATGTCCCACCCGTGGTGACGCCGACGCGCGCTGGCGGCTTCGATCAGAAGATCGCCATCATCGGTGCCGGCCCCGTCCTGCGCCTTCTATCTGGCCGAGAAGGGCTACAAACCTGTCGTGTTCGAGAAGAACGAGCGCCCGGGCGGCATGCTCACCTACGGCATTCCCAGCTTTAAGCTGCAGAAGGACGTCATTGAGGCCGAGGTCGAGATCATTCGCCTGATGGGTGCCGAGTTCCGCTATGGCGTGGAAGTCGGTCGCGACGTGACGCTTGACGAGCTGCGCGCGCAGGGCTTTAAGGCCTTTTATGTTGCCATCGGCTGGCAGGGGG
>URVK01000087.1 GCA_900551305.1 uncultured Collinsella sp. | reverse complement strand
TACGGTCGGATTGTGTGTGAAGACCAGCCATAGTTTTAAACGCCTGCGGCTGGGCGAGTAGATAGTAGGGAAGTAGTTTGAGCGCTACCGAAAGGAAGAACGATGAAGGTACGTCCTTCGGTCAAGAAGATGTGCGATAAGTGCAAAATCATTAGGCGCCATGGCAAGGTCCTCGTCATTTGCGAGAACCCCCGTCATAAGCAGCGTCAGGGTTAAGAGAGGAGACTACGTTGGCCCGTATTAATGGTGTCGACCTCCCGCGTGAGAAGCGCGTTGAGATCGGTCTGACCTACATTTACGGCATCGGCCGCACCACTGCGACGAAGATTTGCGTCGAGTGCAACGTTAACGTGGATACGCGCGTTAAGGACCTCACCGAGGATGAGGTTAACGCCATCCGCGATTATATCGATAAGAACCAGATCATGGTTGAGGGCGACCTCCGCCGTGAGCGCAACCAGAACGTCAAGCGCCTTATGGACATCGGCTGCAACCGCGGCCTTCGTCACCGCAAGGGCCTCCCGGTCCGCGGCCAGCGCACCCACACTAACGCTCGTACCCGCAAGGGCCCGAAGCGTCAGATCGGTGCTAAGAAGAAGAAATAAGGAGCGCTAGATAGATGGCTACTGCTAAGAAGAACGTTCGCGCTGCCCGTCTGAAGCGCGCGGACCGTAAGAACATTTCCGTGGGCCAGGCTCACATTCGTTCTACGTTCAACAACACGATCATTTCGATCACCGATCCCCAGGGCAACGTCATTTCCTGGAAGTCGGCTGGCCAGGTGGGCTTCAAGGGCTCCCGTAAGTCCACGCCGTTCGCTGCTCAGATGGCTGCCGAGGCTGCTGCCAAGCAGGCCATGGAGCACGGTATGAAGAAGGTTTCCGTCTTCGTCAAGGGCCCCGGCTCCGGTCGTGAGACCGCCATCCGCTCCCTCCAGGCTGCTGGCCTCGAGGTCTCGAGCATCCAGGACAAGACCCCCATTCCGCACAACGGCTGCCGCCCCAAGAAGCGTCGCCGCGTGTAACTGAAAGGATCGTATCAATATGGCAATCGACAGGACTCCTGTTCTTAAGCGCTGCCGTCAGCTCGGGATCGATCCCGCTGAGCTCGGTTACAGCAGCAAGAAGGAATCTATCCGTCAGCCCAAGCGCCGTCGCAAGGAATCTGAGTACGGCATGCAGCTGCGCGAGAAGCAGAAGGTCAAGTTTATTTATGGCGTTCTGGAGAAGCAGTTCCACGGCTACTTCAACAAGGCCCGTAAGATGAACGGCGTCACCGGTGAGAACCTCATGATCATCCTTGAGTCTCGCCTCGACAACGTTGTCTTCCGTCTTGGCTTCGCCCGCACCCGCAAAGAGGCTCGTCAGTCCGTCCGTCACGGTCACTTCACCGTGAACGGCAAGCGCGTGGACATCCCGTCCTACCGCGTCAAGGCCGGCGACGTCGTCGCTGTCGGCGAGAAGTTCCGTGACCTCCTCCCCATCAAGGAGGCCCTGATTTCCTCCGAGCGCTTTGAGGTCCCTGGCTGGCTCGAGGTCGATATCGAGAAGCTGTCTGGTAACGTGCTCGCTCTGCCGACGCGTGAGCAGATCAGCGGTGATATCAACGAGCAGCTCATCGTCGAGCTCTACTCTAAGTAGTCCATCCGGGCTGCTGAGGCTGGAGGTAATACATGTCAGAATTCATTAGGCCTCAGGTTCAGGTCGAAGAGATCAACGAGACGTCTGCTCGTGTCTCCGTCGAGCCGCTCGAGCGTGGTTACGGCGATACGCTGGGTAACTCCCTTCGTCGCGTTCTTCTGTCCTCGCTCGAGGGTGCCGCCGTCGAGGCTATTCAGATCGATGGTGCGCAGCACGAGTTCATGACCATCCCTAACATGGTCGAGGATGTCACCGACATCGTCCTGAATGTCAAGGGTCTTGTCTTCAGGGCTCTCGGCACGACCGACGAGGCGACCGCCACCATCTCGGTTGACGGCCCCTGCGAGGTCACCGGTGCGGACTTCTTTATTCCGTCCGAGTTTGAGCTGGTCAACCCCGAGCAGCACATCGCTACACTCACCGAGGGTGGCCATCTCACCATGAGCATGCGCATCGGCTATGGCCGCGGCTATGTTTCTGGCGAGGCCAACAAGCGCGACAACGATCCCATCGGTGTGATCCACGTCGACTCGCTGTACTCGCCGGTTTCCCGTTGCGCCAAGCTCGTTGAGGCTTGCCGTGTCGGTCAGCACACCGACTACGACCGCCTTGTCCTCGAGATCGAGACCAACGGCTCCATCGCCCCGCGCGACGCCGTGGTCCAGGCTGCCAATATCATTAACCAGCATATGGCTGCCTTTATGAACCTTGCCGAGACCCCCGAGGTCGAGGAGGAGGCTTCGATCTTCGCTCCCGAGGTCACCAACGACAACGCCGAGCTGGACAAGCAGATCGAGGATCTGGACCTTTCCGTCCGTTCTTACAACTGCCTTAAGCGCGCCAGCATTCACTCGGTCCGTCAGCTCGTTGAGTTCTCGGAGAACGATCTGCTCAACATCCGTAACTTCGGTGTTAAGTCGATCGAGGAAGTGAAGGACAAGCTTGAGTCCATGGGCCTGAGCCTGAAGGCTTAATGCTTCGCATATTTGAGGAGAAACTAGACCATGCGTCATAACGTTAAGAAGGGCCTGAAGCTCGGCACCGATGCGAGCCACACCAAGGCCATGAAGAAGAGCCTTGCTAAGGCCCTCTTCGAGAACGACCGCATCAAGACCACCGAGACCCGCGCTAAGGCGCTGCGTTCGGTCGTCGATCCGATCATCACCTGGGCCAAGAAGGGCGACCTGCACTCTCGTCGTCTGGCTATCGCCAAGCTCGGCGATAAGCAGCTCGTTGCCGAGATCTTCGACAAGGCTGCTCAGGGCATGTGGCAGGACCGCAACGGCGGTTACACCCGCATCATGAAGCTCGGTAACCGCAAGGGCGACAACGCTCCCATCGTTATCATGGAGCTCGTCACCGAGCCTTGCACGCCTAAGGCTAAGAAGGCTGCTCCGGCCCCCAAGAAGGCCGCTGCTCCCAAGAAGGTCGAGGCTGCCGAGGAGGCTCCTGCTGAGGAGACCGCTGAGTAGACAATCCGTCTGCATAGGCTATATTCGAGGGGTACGTTCGCGTACCCCTCTTTTTTTGTCGAAATGCCATTGCCTGTTTGTTGGGAGCGTCCATGACCGCGCCGTCTGATTTCAATTCGATTCCCGAGCTCGATGCCACGCTCGTTTTCCGCGTGGCCTACGATGGCTCGTCCTACAGCGGCTTTGCCGAGCAGCCCGGTCAGACGACGGTTGCGGGCGAGTTGCGCCGCGCTATCGAGACGCTCCTGCGCCGCCCGATCGACCTGACGTGTGCGGGACGTACCGATGCCGGCGTGCATGCGGTGGCACAGTTTATCAGCGTGCCCGTAACGGACGCTGAGTTGGCTTTGACGCGCCGTAGGTGGCTGAGGGCTATGGATGCCCTCCTGCCCAAAGATATCGCCATAAACGAGGTCTACAAGGCCCGTAAAGGCTTTTCTGCACGCTTTGATGCGCGTTCCCGTACGTATACGTACCGTATTGCCGATCGCGACGCGCGCCCTGTGCTTTCGCGCGGTGCGGTGTGGTGGCATCGCTACCCATTGGATGTTGAGGCGATGTCTGCGGCCTGTCCCGCGCTGCTGGGCGAGCAGGACTTCAAGAGCTTTTGCAAGGTGGCGTCTGCCGTGGGCAAGCCCACGCACCGCTGCGTGATGCGTGCCGAGTTTGGCCATGAGGTTGCGTTTGGCGAGGACATCCTGACGTTTACCATCGAGGGCAATGCGTTTCTGCATTCGATGGTCCGCACGATCGTGGGCACGCTTGTCGAGATTGGCATGCATCGCCGTGAACCCGAGTGGATGCGCGAGGTCATCGATGCTTGCGACCGTACCGCTGCGGGCCCCACGGCTCCTGCCTGCGGCCTTACGTTTATGGGCGTGGATTACGATCCCGCCGAGCTTGTCGTGCTCGACTAGGGGAGGGCTCGGCGCGTCGTGCGTCGGCACCTGTCATCTGTGGGCTGCGCGTGTGCAACATCTGTTCTTGGCGTGCAATACAACCGGTGTCTCATTGCTTTTATTGCCGGGGTGTACCATGAACGACAGTTTGATTCACTGCTGTCGAGAGGACGGATAACTTGGTTCGACGTGGCTCGCATCCGCGACTTTCGGTGATCCTTGTGGTAGAAGGTTCGCCCAGCTATGCGATGCGTGCGCTCGAGAGTATCCAGAACCAAGACCTCTACGATTTGCAGATTGTCGTTGTCTGCCGCGATGCTGCGCCCGGTGTGCGCCATTCGCTTCAAGTTGCTGCCGACAGGGACATCCATATTGATTTGATTGACGTCGAGGACGCGAAGCGCGGCGCTTGTCTTCGTGCCGGTTTTGCTGCCTCGCGCGGCTCTCAAATCATCGCCATGAACGCCGATGAGTGGTTTGCTCCGCAGTCTCTTTCCAAGATGGTCGATATCGCGTGCGATACTACGGCAGACATAGTGCTCCCCACGGTGTCGCTCGACCGCTATGATGCACATCGAGAGCGCCATTCGCGCGTCTTGGATGCTGCTCATATTTCCATTGATAGCAAATCTTCGATGGTGACCGGGCTGTCCCAGTTGATTTTAGGCGGCCTAGTCGTTCAGACCTCTGGCGTGATGTATAGCCGTCCGCTGTTTGAGGCATGCCTTTTGTACGACAAGGCGTTTCGCACAGTTGGGTTTATGGCGTGCTCGCTCTCGCGGGCGCAGCGCGTCTCCGGATGCGGCGACGCTTGTTTCCACGCGGCGGCACCTAAGCTTACAGATGCCTTTGATCCCACCATGTATGCCAAGGTATCCGATGACACCCGGGCGCTCGACGAGCTTACGGACTCACTCTCGGAAGCAGATAGCGGTGGTCGGCTCAAGCTGGCAACCCAAAAGTTCTACTTTGCCGGACTGGTCGCCTGCATCGAGAATTTGTGTCTGAGCCCGCATGGGGTGTCGTCAATCGAGCGTTCCGCCCGTATGCGTGATATGCTCGAGGCGCCTCGAACCCGTCAGATGGTCGCCGCGCTCAAGGATAACCATCGGGGGCTCGGTCTGTTGTTTGGGCCGATCGCCAGCGCCAAGCCCGCGCGCTGCGTGATGTGTACGCATCTGGCAGCTTTTCTTAACCGGACGGGCGCAAAAACCGCCTAAACGGCTCATCTCGAAACAAATTTGCATAGAATTGTTTCGAAATGCGTTCTTATACACAAAAGCCTTCAAATAGCGTTAAACTATTCAATCACTGATTGATTGTCTCCGCCATCTTTTGGAGAGAGGGTTTGTATGGCTAAAAAACGCAATGGGCGCCAGGATGCCATTAGAGATATTGTGCGCAATAAGGACGTCCGCACGCAGCGCGTGCTGGTCGATGAGCTCCGCGCTATGGGCTTTGATTGCACGCAGGCGACTGTCTCTCGCGATATTGCCGATATGGGGCTGCGTAAGCTCCCTGAGGGCATCTATGTTCTGGCAGAGGACCTGCACCTGCAGCGTATGGTTTCCGAGCTCGTAACGGGCGTTCTGCGCACCGATAATCTGGTTATGATCAAGGCTCAGCCTGGCACGGCTTCCGGCATCGCCGCCGCCGTTGATGCGGCAGAGCTGCCCGATGTGCTTGGCTCGCTTGCCGGCAACGATACGATTTTGGTTATTGCCCAGACGGCCGAGGACGGCGAGCGTCTTGAGGCGCTGATCAATAAGCTGAGCAATTCTCGCAAGTAGGCGTGCGGGTCGTGCGCTCGGCACTGTGTGCGTGACATAGTGGCTTGTAAGGGGTATCGACGTTGGTCGGTACCCCCTTTTTTTGTTTGCCGGTATAAAGACCGCCCACCAGGTCGCTTTAAACTAAAAGGCCCCCGAGCAGTTTAATAAGCTGCTCGGGGGCCTTGTTGCTTATGGCCGGATGATTTCTAGCCGACCGTATCGTCAGGCGTGGGCGAGGGGTCGGGAGTGGGCGTAGGCGTGGGCGTAGGCGTGCCGCCATCGCCGCCGGTCGAACCACCAGTTGAGCCGCCCGTCGAGCCACCGGTCGTACCGGTGCCGCCGGTGGTGTCGCCACCCGTGGTCTCGGTGGTCGTGGTCGTCGTGGTAGTCGTTGTGGTGGTTTCCTCTTCGTCCTCGTCCTCGTCCTTGTCGTCGTTCTCCGTCTTCTTGGAGTTGTTGGTGCCGTAGAACTTCCAGACGCTGTTGTTCTTGTAGGTGGGCGCCGTTCCGGTCGCAAACTCCTCGCGCTCGGTACCGGTCAGAACGGTGTTCATAAACCGCTTAAAGACAGGCAGGTTGGTGCTGTCGCCCAGCAGGTCCGTGCCGTATTTTTGGATGGGGATCTCGCCCGCGGAATAGCCGGTCCACAGGGCGCACGCCAGCTGCGGGGTATAGCCGCAGAACCACAGGTTGGTGGTGTTGTCGGTGGTGCCCGTCTTGCCGGCATAGGGCTGGTTGACGCTCAGGGCACCGGCAGCACCCGTACCGCCGCCCTGCATGACGCCGGACAGAACATCGGTGACCGCGGCGGCCTCGCCCTCGGTAAGCACCTGTGAGGGATTGTCGGTGTGCTGGTACAGCACCGAACCGGTACGAGAGTCAATCTCGGTGATGGCGATCGGCTGGCGCTAATAAACCCCCTTTGCCAAAACCGAGGTCC
>URVK01000086.1 GCA_900551305.1 uncultured Collinsella sp. | reverse complement strand
TGTCCGCCTTCATGGGCATTACCGAGCCTGCCATCTTTGGTGTGAACCTGCGCTTCTTTAAGCCCTTCATCGCCGGCTGCATCGGCGGCGGTTGCGGTGCCCTGGTCTGCGCGCTCACCTCGCTTGCCGCCTCCGGCACGGGCGTTACGGGTATCTTCGGTATCCTGCTGTGCCTGGCCCAGCCCGTGCAGTACGCGATCATGTTTGCGGTCGCCGCGGTCGTGTCCTTTGCCGTCTCGTTTGTCCTGTACAAGGACGAGCCCAAGGCTTCCGAGCAGGCCTAAGAGCTTTTGATTGAGGGGATGCCCGCGGGTTGTATGCTCACGGGCGTTTCCCGTATCTGGTGCCGTTCTCTGGCGCCTTGTTACTTTCGATCCGTTAGGACTTTGATATGTCTAATGCACTTGGTCGCGACCTTGCAAAGCTGGTTGCCGCTGTTGACGCTGCCGCCTCTGAGTGCGGTCATGGCGCGTATGGCCAGCATTTCCACATTATGCCGCCGGCGGGTTGGCTCAATGACCCCAACGGTCTTTGCCAGGCAGATGGCGTGTTCCATGCCTATTTTCAATATGCGCCGTTTGATGTTGAGGGTGGCGTTAAGGCCTGGGGCCATGCGACGAGTCGCGATCTTATGACGTGGGACTACGTTGGCGCCCCGCTGCTGCCCGACGAGCCGTTCGATTGCCATGGCGTGTATTCGGGCTCCGCGCTTGCCGAGGACGGCCGCATTCGCGTACTGTACACAGGCAACGTTAAACTCTCCGATGCAGACGGCACGTACGACTACGTCAATACCGGCCGCCGCGCCGATACTGTTTATGTCGAGAGCGTTGATGGCCTTGCCGGTCGGGAGTTCAGCCAAAAGCGTGTGGTGCTGGCGTCCGAGGATTATCCCGAGGATTTGCCCTGCCATGTGCGCGATCCCAAGGTGTGGCGCGATGATGATGGGCGTTATCACATGTTGCTGGGCGCGCGTCGTCGCGTGGATGGGTCGCATGTCAATAGTCGATTTTGCGCCATGCACGGCGAGGGTGCCGGGCGCGATGTTGGCGAGATCCTGGTGTATAGCTCGGCTGATATGCTGAGTTGGGAGCTCGAGAGCCGCGTGTCTACGCCCGAGCGTTTTGGCTTTATGTGGGAGTGCCCGGGGTATTTGGAGCTCGAGGCGGATTGCGGCGTACCGGCGAAGTACCTGTCCTTCTCTCCTCAGGGGCTCGAGGGCGGTCGTTGGGACCGCGGCAATGTATATGCCGCTGGCTACATGCCTGTAATAGGTAACATCACCGGTGGTGACGGTACCTATGAGCTGGGCGATTTCCGCCTGTGGGACGCCGGTTTTGACTTCTATGCTCCGCAGGAGTTCACGGCCGAGGACGGTCGCCACATTCTGATCAGCTGGATGGGCATGCCCGATGAGCCGACCTATGACAACGCGCCTACCGTGGCGTGCGGCTGGCAGCACTGCATGACGGTGCCGCGTGAGCTCACAGCCGGTGCCGGCGGCGTGGTGCTGCAGCAGCCGGCGCGCGAGATCGAGCGCCATTATGCTTCGGTGCGTGTGGGGGAGGGCTCGTTGGAGGTTGCCGGCGATACCTGCTTTGATGTAGTTGTCGACGGTGTCGACGGCGCGTTTACCGCAACCGTTGATGGCGAGCTGAAGCTGGCGTTTGTGCCCGCCGAGGACGAACTGCCCCCGCGCTTTGAGATGCGATTTACCGATGAGGGCCGCGCTTCTGCCGGCTGCGGTCGTACTGTGCGCTGGGAGTCCGTCGACGAGGTTCGT
Organism: uncultured Collinsella sp.; assembly: GCA_900551305.1. GTDB lineage: Bacteria > Actinomycetota > Coriobacteriia > Coriobacteriales > Coriobacteriaceae > Collinsella. The sequence goes on along the minus strand of URVK01000086.1, from coordinate 4,942 downwards.
AACGTGCGCATTGTTGGCGATGCCTCGTCGGTCGAGGTGTTTGTGAACGATGGTGTGCTCGTGTTTTCGACGCGCATCTATCCCGAGGCCTATGGCGTGACCGTTGACGCTCCGGGTGCGAGCGTGACCTATCACGCGCTCAATATCTAGGCGATTCGTCGCATATCGGCGCTATACTGCAGCCGTTGCCCACGATGCGGGAAACATCCGCATCGTGGGTTTTTGCTTATGAAGGGACGGTGCCGCGTGGACGTGCAACAGCTAGAAGAGGCTTGGGCTTTGAGAGCCGGCGCGCGTGAGGCGCGGTTGCTTGCGGCCTCGCATGTGCCAGCAGCGCTGTCGCAGCTGGGGATTGTGTGTCCCGGCGATCGTCTGGTTGCCTTTGCGGACGACTTTGCCGATGCGTTTGCGAGCGGCTTTGATGGCTGCGATGTCGCGCTGGTGGGCTCGCCGTCTGCCGATGCGTTTGCTACCGCGTCCAAGGGCTTTGATGCTTCGTTTGATGCCGAGAGTCCGCACCTGTGGTGGTTCGTCAACTCCATCGGCGGGTTTGGTCTGCGCGTGCCCGATCTGCGCGCTCTGGGCCGCGCGGCGCGTGAGGCCCGCGCACTGCTTGTGGTGGATAACACCTTGGCGTCGGCTTTTGGGTGCGATCCGCTGCGGCTGGGTGCTGCGCTGTCGCTCGAGGCGCTCGATCGCGTGTGCGCCGGTAGGTCTCCGCGCAAGCTCGTTGCCGCTTCGGTGGCGCGCTCGCAGCTCAAGCGCCATCGTGTGGATGCCGCTGCCGAGTGCGCGCATGCCCTGCTCGAGGGCTGTGGCTTGGCTAAGCTTGATATGCCTGCTGACGAGGCCGACGTGCTTGAGCGCGGGCTGAACTCGCTCGATGCCCGCATGCAGGCACACTTCGACCGCGCCCGTGCGCTGGCCGAGTACTTGGCTGCGAATGAGATGGTGCGTGACGTGCGCTATCCCGGTCTGAGCTCGCATCCCGACCATGCGGTTGCAACGGGAATCCTCGAGCACGGCTTTGGTCCGGCAGTTGAATTTGACCTTATCGAGCTTAGCGCGGGTGAGCTGTTCGATGCTTTGCCGGGGGAGTTTCGCACATCGTCCGCCGGCGGCGCAACGACGCGCCTTTCGGCTCCACGCGGCAAGCAGGGGAGCGCCATCCGTCTCTTCGCCGGCACCGACGACCCCTTGATCGTGGCCGCCACCCTAGATAATGCCCTCCGCAACTAGCTAAATCATCCTCGACTCCATAAGTTGCGGTGAAATAGGGATTGATTTACGGCTTTAACCGCATAAACAGTCCCTATTTCACCGCAACTTATGAGAATGGGTTGTGTGGCTATAAGGCCCCGTCCCAAATGAGCTACTCTTTGATGCTGGCGATGAGGGCGTCGGCTTTGGTGGCAATGACGTTGTTGATGTCGGCCTGCAGCTCTTCGTAGACCGCTATGGCTCGCTCTCCGGCTGGGGTGAGGGTGGATCCGCGGGCGCCGTCGCGCTCGATGAGCTTGCAGCCCAGCTGACCTTCGGCCTCGTTCACGATGCGCCAGGCCTTGGAATACGCCATGCCCATGCTCTTGGCGGCGCGGTTGAGCGAGTGCTCGCGGGCAATACCCTGCAGCAGCAAGACGCAGCCGTGGCCGAACACGCCCGGCAAATCCTTGTCGCACGCTTGAATGACCAACTTTGCCGTCGTCTTGTACTTCATACGCTCCACGTCTCCCCGCTAAAGTGTTTGCTGGGCAAACGCAAAGCATGCGTCAAACCCTCGTGTGCTCTTCTTAAATCATGCATTGTAGCAGTCAAAGTGCGTTAAGATACTTCCCCAGTATTGGGCGCCCAAGGTTGGGCTGGGTCCTACGAGGCCTGCAGCCGACCGGTCGCATGGAAAAAGGAGAAACATGGCTACGTTCTTTCCCGGTGAGTCCCACACGTTTTCGGAGTATCTGCTGGTCCCTGGTTACTCGTCCTCGCAGTGCATCCCCAACAACGTCTCTCTTAAGACGCCGCTAACCCGCTTTAAGCGCGGTGAGAAGCCGGCAATCACCCTGAACATCCCCATGGTTTCCGCCATCATGCAGTCGGGCGTCGATATGGGTGTCGCGCTCGCTACCGAGGGTGGCCTGTCCTTCATTTACGGTTCCCAGAGCGCCGAGTCCGAGGCCGCTATGGTCAAGGCCGTCAAGGATCACAAGGCCGGTTTCGTTCAGTCCGATTCCACGCTGACCCCCGACATGACCATGGAGCAGGTCATTGAGCTCAAGGAGAAGACCGGTCACTCCACCATGCCGGTTACCGACGACGGCACTCCCAAGGGTAAGCTCCTGGGCATCGTCACCAGCCGTGACTATCGCCCCAGTCGCGATGACCACCAGACGAAGGTCTCCGAGTTCATGACCCCGCGTGAGCAGCTCATCGTGGGCGACAAGAACATCAGCCTCAAGGTTGCCAACGACGTCATCTGGGACAACAAGCTCAACGCCCTGCCCATCGTCGACGACAACGATCACCTCATGGGCATCGTCTTCCGCAAGGACTACGACAGCCACAAGACCAACCCCAACGAGCTGCTCGATAACGACAAGCGCTACATGGTCGGCGCCGGTATCAACACCCGCGACTATGCCGAGCGCGTGCCGCTGCTCATCGAGGCCGGCGCCGATGTCCTGTGCATCGACTCCTCCGAGGGCTTCAGCGAGTGGCAGAAGCGCACCATCGAGTGGATTCGCGCCAACTACGGCGAGGACGTCAAGGTCGGTGCCGGCAACGTCGTCGACGCCGAGGGCTTCCGCTTCCTGGCCGACTGCGGTGCCGACTTCATCAAGGTCGGTATCGGCGGCGGCTCCATCTGCATCACCCGTGAGACCAAGGGCATCGGCCGTGGCCAGGCTACCGCGCTGATCGACGTCTGCCGCGCCCGTGACGAGTACTACGAGGACTCGATGGTCTTCGTGCCCGTGTGCTCTGACGGCGGTATCGTCTACGACTACCACATGACGCTCGCCCTTGCCATGGGTGCCGACTTTATGATGCTGGGCCGCTATTTCGCCCGCTTTGACGAGAGCCCGACCGAGCGCGTCAACGTCAACGGCCAGTACATGAAGGAGTACTGGGGCGAGGGTTCTGCGCGTGCCCGCAACTGGCAGCGCTACGACCTGGGCGGCGCCGCGAAGCTCAGCTTCGTCGAGGGCGTCGACTCCTACGTCCCGTACGCCGGTTCCCTTAAGGACGGCGTGGGCGGTACGCTCTACAAGGTCAAGTCAACGATGTGCAACTGCGGCGCCCTCTCGATCCCCGAGCTCCAGGAAAAGGCACGCCTGACCCTGGTCAGCTCCACCTCCATCGTCGAAGGCGGCGCCCACGATGTAGTCGTGAAGGACTCCCAGCAAAGCGTCAGCTACCGCTAAGCGGCTTTCCCAAGCACCGCACCTTGCCGTTCAAACCGTCGCTCGCGTACCAAAGTACGCGTCGCTCCTCTTTCACGGCAATCTGCGGCACTTGGAAAACCCGACCATGCTTGGGCGGGTAACAATTAGCGGTTGATTCACAACCACGTTATTTAGATAAAGCGAGATGCCCGCAAGTCGCAGGCATCTCGCTTGTTGTATTTGCTATCATCAGTCAAGTTAACCTTAGGGTCGGTCGGCTTGGCTTTGTTCGCTACAAGTTCCGCACGCAAAGAAGAGCACTTAATGTGCTCTTCGTCTTGCGCAGGACTGTCCGCAGTAGCGAATAAAGCCAAGCCGACCGACCCCAGCTAAGATTAAAGGAGCTGATATGTGCGATTGCACAGATCATAAGGACGAGATCCCTGCCTACGACGCGCAGGCCATTGAGTCCCGGTGGATGAAGGCCTGGGAGGATTCCAACCTCTTTGCCGTCGACACCGACGACAGCAAGCCCAAGAAGTACGTGCTCGAGATGTTCCCGTATCCGTCGGGCGACCTGCACATGGGCCACGCGCGCAACTATACCATCGGCGATGCCATGGCCCGTCAGGCCCGCATGCGCGGCTACGACGTGTTGCATCCCATCGGCTTTGACGCCTTTGGCCTGCCCGCCGAGAACGCCGCCATCAAGCACAACACGCAGGCTGCCGCCTGGACGTATAAGAACATGGACCAGGCGCTCGCCACGATGAAGCGCATGGGCTTCTCCTACGATCTGGATCGCATGGTCAAGACCTGCAGCCCCGACTATTACCGCTGGGGTCAGTGGATCTTTGAGAAGCTGTGGGAAAAGGGCCTGGTCTACCGCAAGAAGAACCCGGTCAACTGGTGTCCTAACTGCAAGACCGTTCTGGCCAACGAGCAGGTCACCGAGGGTAAGTGCTGGCGCTGCGGCACCGAGCCCGAGAAGCGCGACCTTGAGCAGTGGTACTTCAAGATCACCGAGTACTCCCAGGAGCTGCTCGACGACCTGGAGAAGCTCCCCGGCTGGCCCGAGCGCGTCAAGCAGATGCAGGCCAACTGGATCGGTCGCTCCGAGGGCGCCGAGGTCGACTTTACCCTGTGCGACCAGGATGGCGAGCCCATCGAGGGCGATGAGGGCAAGATCACCGTCTTCACCACGCGTGCCGATACCCTTTTTGGCGTCTCCTTCTTTGTCCTGGCTCCCGAGTACGCCGGCCTGCACGAGCTCGTCGAGGGCACGGAGTACGAGGAGGCCGTCACCAAGATCGTTGAGGACTCCAAGCATATCTCTGCCGTCGAGCGTGCCCAGGGCACCCTCGAGAAGCACGGTGCCTTCACGGGCCGCTATGTGGTAAACCCCGTCAACGGCGAGAAGGTCCCCGTGTGGGTTGCCGATTATGTCGTTGCCGACTACGGCACCGGCGCCGTCATGGCCGTTCCCTGTGGCGACCAGCGCGACTTTGAGTTTGCCCGTAAGTACGACCTGCCGATCGTGCCGATCATCCTGGACGATGACGATC
>URVK01000085.1 GCA_900551305.1 uncultured Collinsella sp. | reverse complement strand
TCGTGCGTACCGCCATGGTCGAGGAGCTCGACAAGGATTATGTCCGTATGGCTCGCGGCGCCGGCGTTCCCGAGAAGGTCGTCGTCGGCATCAACGTTCTTCGCAATGCGCTGATCACCCCGGTCACCACCCTCGGTCTTAAGATCGGTTACCTCATGGGCGGCGCCGTCGTCATCGAGGTTATCTTCAACCTCCCCGGCATGGGCACCGCGATTCTGCAGGGCGTTCAGGGCAACGAGGCGAACCTGGTTCAGGGCGTCGTCATCGTCGTTGCTCTTGCCTTCATCATCATCAACATCGTGGTTGACATGCTCTACCTGCTCATCAACCCGCGCATCAGGACGGTGTAGATTATGGTAAAGATTCGAGAGAAGCAAACCGAGCAGCTCGAGAAGGCTGCCTCCAAGGGGCTCAAGCTCGGTGGCTGGAAGAAGATGACGCTGTCTTCTAAGATTGCCGCCGTCGTGCTGGTGCTGGTCGCCCTGACTGCGATTCTGGCGCCCCTTCTTGCCCCCTATAGCCCGGTCGAGATCTTTACGGCTCGCCAGGCTCCCGGCAACGGATTTATCTTCGGTACCGACGATAAGGGTCGCGACATTCTGTCGCGTATGCTCTACGGTGGTCGTTACTCGCTGATTATCGGCTTTGGCGCCACTGCCATGGCTCTGGTCTGCGGCTCGGTCGTGGGCGCCCTTGCAGCGGTTTCGCGCAAGGCCGTCTCCGAGACGATCATGCGTATCTTGGACATCATCATGTCCATCCCGGGCATCGCCCTCGCGGCCGTCTTCGTCTCCATCCTGGGCAACTCCGTGCCGTCGATCATCTTCGCCATCGGCTTTATGTACACTCCGCAGATTGCCCGTATCGTGCGCGCCAATATCGTGTCCGAGTACGGCGAGGACTATGTCCGCGCGGTCATCGTTTCCGGCGCCAAGGCTCCGTGGATTTTGATCAAGCATGTTCTGCGTAACTGCATCGCTCCGATCATGGTCTTCACCGTTACCCTGGTCGCCGACGCCATCATCTTCGAGGCCTCGCTGACCTTCATCGGCGCTGGTATCCAGGAGCCCACCGCTACCTGGGGCAACATCCTCGCCGACGCCCGCGGCGGCGTGCTCGCCGGTCGTTGGTGGCAGGCGCTGTTCCCGGGCCTGGCCATCATGATCACCTGCCTGGCGCTCAACATCCTCTCCGAGGGCATTACCGACGCCATGGCCGCTGCTCCCTCCGCCGCCCTGGATCCTACCGATTCCTCCAAGCGTCGCGAGGCCGATCTGCTGGTCTCCGACCCCGTTCGCGCCTACAAGGAGCAGGCCCAGTCCCTCTCCGCTCGCCTTGGCGCCCTGCGCGATGTCGAGCTCAAGCGTGACGATCGCCACGTGCCCGACGAGTCCGTTGAGCCGATTCTCTCGGTCCGTGACTTCTGCATTCAGTTTGAGCATCACGGTGATATCAACGTTGTCGACCATGTCAACTTTGACGTCCGTCCTGGTCAGACCATGGGCCTGGTGGGCGAGTCCGGTTGCGGTAAGTCCATCACCACGCTGGCCATCATGGGCCTGACCGATGAGGACGAGCACCTTTCCGGCGAGGTCCTCTGGGAGGGCCGTGACCTGCTCAAGATGAGCAAGAAGGAGTGGTTCGGCCTGCGTGGTACCGATATCGCTATGGTCTATCAGGATGCCCTGTCCTCGCTCAACCCCTCCATGCTCATCTCTGCCCAGATGAAGCAGCTCACCAAGCGCGGCGGAACCCGCAGCGCCGAGGAGCTCCTGGAGCTCGTCGGCCTCGATCCCAAGCGCACGCTCGAGAGCTATCCACACGAGCTTTCCGGCGGCCAGCGTCAGCGTGTCCTGATCGCTATGGCCCTTACCCGCGACCCCAAGCTGGTCATCTGCGACGAGCCCACGACCGCTCTGGACGTTACCGTCCAGAAGCAGGTCATCAAGCTGCTCAACGATCTTCAGGCCAAGCTCGGCTTTGCCATGATCTTCGTTTCGCATGACCTGGCTCTGGTCGCCGAGGTCGCCCATAACATCACGGTTATGTACGCTGGCCAGGTTATCGAGCAGGCGCCCACCAAGGAGCTGCTCACTAACCCGATCCACGAGTACACCCGCGGTCTTCTGGGTTCCGTTCTGTCCATCGAGAGCGGTTCGGGCCGCCTGCACCAGGTGCCCGGCGCCGTTCCGAGCCCGCGCGATTTCCCCAAGGGCGATCGCTTCGCGCCCCGCTCGAGCCACCCGCGTATTGGCCTGGACACCCGTCCGGTCTTCAAGCGCGTGCCCGGCACCGAGCACTTCTATTCCGAGCTCCCCGACGAGGTGCTCAAGGCAAATGGTTTGACCCCTCACGCGGAGGTGATGTAGATGAGCGAGACCGCAGTAAACGGCGTCGAGCCGATCATCTTCCTTGATGACGTCCACGTCACCTTTAGGACCCGTACCGGCTCGATTCTGCACCCCAACCTGGTTCACGCCGTCCAGGGTGTAACGATTAAGCTCATGCCCGGTCAGACGATTGGCATCGTCGGCGAGTCCGGTTGCGGTAAGTCCACCACCGCTAACGTCATGTGCGGCCTGCAGGCCCCCACGAGCGGCAAGGTCTACTTTAAGGGCAAGGACGTTACCAAACGTACCGCCGAGGACCGTCGCCACATGGGTCGCGTCATCTCGGTCGTGTTCCAGAACCCGGCCACGGCGCTCAACCCCCGCATGGTCGTTCGCGAGCAGCTGCTCGACCCCATGCGCGTCCACAACCTGGGTACCGAGGCCGAGCAGGAGAAGCGCGTCAAGGAACTCTTGGAGCTCACCGGTCTGCCCAGCTCCGCTGCCGAGGTTCTTCCCGGCCAGCTTTCGGGCGGCCAGCGTCAGCGCGTCGCAATTGCCCGTGCTCTGTCGCTGAACCCCGATGCCATCATCGCCGACGAGCCCACCTCGGCTCTGGACGTTTCGGTCCGCGCGCAGATTCTGAACCTGCTGACCGACCTTAAGAAGGAGCTCGGCCTGGCCATGGTGTTCATCAGCCATGACATCCAGACGGTCCGCTATATCTCTGACGACATCATCGTTATGAATGGCGGCAAGATCGTCGAGCAGGGCGAGGCCAAGCAGGTCTTCCAGCACCCCCAGGACCCCTACACCAAGATGCTGCTCGGCGCTGCGCCGTCGCTGCTGCATCCCACGCCCGGCCCCCTTGCCGGGCGCACCTCCGTTGCGATTTCGAAAGGTTGGGTTCACGAGCCATGCCAAGTGCTCAGGAGCTACAACATCAATTTGGTGAATATCGAGGCGCCATGCCCCGTCCATCAGATTTCGATCTCTTTTGGAAGGATCGCATGGCCGAGACCGACGCTGTCGGGCTTGACTACGCGATCGAGACGGCATCGGTCACCGATGCCGCGACCTGCCAGCTTTTCGACCTCTGGTATACCGGTATGTGTGGCGCTCGCCTGCATGCCAAGTACCTTAAACCCGTCTCGGACGAGCCCGTGCCATTGGTACTTCAGTTCCATGGGTATCCGGGTGCAAGCCGCAGCTGGTTTGAGCAGGCGTCGTTTGCGGGCATGGGCATGGCACTCATCGCCCTCGACTGCCCCGGCCAAGGAGGTCCCTCCGAGGACATTGGTGGATTTGAGGGCACAACGGTTGCCGGGCATATCGTCGCCGGTATCGACGGCGACCCGGCCAACCTCTACTATGTCCGCTTGCACCAAGATATTCGCATCCTGTGCCGTATCGTTCGCGAGCTCGAGGGCATCGATCTTGCCCGTGTGTTTGTGAACGGCGCGTCGCAGGGCGGCGGTTTGGGCATTGCGACCTGTGCACTTAACAGCGAGCTTATCAATCGCGCCGCCATCCTCTATCCCTTCCTGTCAGATTTCCGCCTGGTCTGGGATTTGGATGCCGACGACATTGCCTACGAGGGCCTGCGCTATTGGTCTCGCTGGTTTGACGAGGACTCGACTCGTATTGACGAAGCCTATGCCAAGCTGGCGTACTTCGATTCCAAGAACTTTGCCCCTATGGTCAAATGCCCCGTGCTGTTTGGCACCGGCACAGCCGATATCGTCTGTCCGCCAGCGACGCAGTTTGCGGTCTATAACAATCTGACCTGCGAAAAGCGTCATGAGTTCTTTGAAGGCTTTGGCCACGAGGAGATTCAGGATTTTGACGATCTGATCATTCCGTTTTTCTGCAAGGGAGGGGAGACTCATGTCTAAGTGCGAGAGCAATGTTGACGAGCTGATTGTCCCCGGACTAGTGGGAATTCCTGGAACGGTTTCGTCAAGGCTCGCAGAATATCGGGACTGGCGCGGTGATGTCCAAGCAGATGTTTCTGATTTAGAGACATGCGCTTCGAATCTTAAGATTCAAGGCCTGGCCATTACGGCGATTGACTTTGTTAACCCCTGCGCCCGTTACTCGGAGGTGTCCTTTGAGCGCGGTGACGATGCGATTCACGCTCGTTTGATCGAGCCTGTCGGTCGTGCCCGAGTATCTGAGCGCGTGCCGTTGTGCCTGATGTTCCACGACATCGATCGGCCTGTGCGCGGCTGGCATCACATGACGAGATTTGCCGCCATGGGGTATGCCGTCCTCGCGCTGGATGACGATGTTGCTGGTGCGGACGACCTGCAGCGGGAGATTTCTTCGCCCGCTTTTGTCGAGCGCGTCCGTTGGGGTTGCGCGCTGGCGAAGGTGGCGCGCAATCTTGATGGCATGGACCCCGACCGCATCTTTGCATGGGGCGAGGGTCTTGGCGGCGGAGTCGCGCTGGCGGTTTCTGCTCTGGACGAGCGGGGCCTCGCCTGCACGGCGGTTGCCAATCCGCTTCCTGGCGGCCTCGAGGCGCTGTCGTCTCGGGTGCGCGGATCGGTGCTCATGGGCACATCGCTTATGGATACCGTGAGCGATCCCAAGGATCAGTTTGCCGTATTCAACGGTCTTGAGTGTGACCGGAGGCATATCATCTATGCAAAATACGCTCACGAGCGCATTAATGCGTTCGAAAACGAAGTCGTCGACTTTTTTAACCAAACGTTCTACTCGTGTTCTTTGGCCTAGACGGCCTGGACACTGCCAACAAGAGTGGGTGGCATAGGGTCGCCCGCCAGACAGCTAAGGAGATTCTTGTGGCAACTCAGAAATTCACCGGCGTTATCCCTCCCGTCGTTGTTCCCGATACCGAAGATCACCAGCTCGACGTTGCCTCCTTTGAGCGCAGCATCAACCGCATGATCGACGCCGGCGTCGATGGCCTGTTCTTCTTGGGATCCTCGGGCGAGGTCGTCTTCTCCACCGACGAGCGCCGTCGCCAGATTATCGCCGAGGCCGTTCGTATCGTCGACCACCGTGTGCCTGTTCTGGTCGGCATCATCGATACCGAGACCGAGCGCATGATCGAGCACGGCAAGGTCGCCCAGGAGCTGGGCGCCGATGCTCTCGTCGCCACCTGCCCGTTCTATGCCCTGCAGGGCATGACCGAGGTCGAGGAGCACTTCCGCATCCTGCACGAGGAGCTCGACCTGCCCATCTTTGCCTATGACATTCCCGTCTGCGTTCACACCAAGCTCCCCTGGAAGCTCCTTGCCAAGCTCGGCGCCGAGGGCGTTCTGGCCGGCGTCAAGGATTCCTCGGGTGATGACATCTCGTTCCGCTACCTCGTTCAGGAGAACGAAAAGAACGGCCATCCGATGAGCATTCTCACCGGCCACGAGGTTGTTGTCGACGGCGCCTACCTCGGTGGCGCCGACGGTTCCGTCCCGGGTCTCGCCAACGTTGAGCCCGAGGGCTACGTGCGTCAGTGGAAGGCCGCTCAGGCTGGTGACTGGGCTACCGTCAAGGCCGAGCAGGATCGCCTCAATGAGATTTCGCACATCTGGGATGTCACCTCGGGCGTCCAGGGCTATGCCGGTGGCGTCGGCGCCTTCAAGACCGCTATGAACCTCATGGGTATCTTCGACAGCCCGACCATGCCGCGCCCGGTGAAGGCCATGACCGGCGAGAACGTCGAGGCGATTAAGAAGGTCCTCCAGGACAACGGTCTCCTGTAAAGCTTCCCCGGGCACCCGACCTCGCCGTTCAACCGTGCGGCCATGACCCATTAGATCAATGGTCACACGGTTTCTTGGCGATCTCGGGCACCTGGAAAACCTTTTCCGCGCTGTGACGGCTAGCCTGACGGCGCATTTCCTGTAGTTGTTTTTTATCTCCTAAGGAGAGCGACATGGAGAACAAGTACGTCTGCTCTGTCGATATCGGCGGAACTAAGATCGCGACTGCCATCATGGAGTACCCGGCTGACGGTAGTGTGCCCCATCCTGTTTTTGAGGCCGAGGTTCCCACCGAGGCCCAAGAGGGCGGCGAGGCCGTCTTCCAACGTATCGAGGCGTCCATCAAGGCTGCTCTCGAGGCGAATCCCGATGTCGAGGTCCTTGGCGTCGGTATCGGTGCCGCCGGCGTCGTCGATCCCAAGACGGGCGCCATCGCGTATGCCAACGAGATCATGCCCGGCTGGTCCGGTGTTCAGTTGGGGCCGCGCCTGCGCGAGGACCTCGGTCTTCCCGTTGCCGTTGTAGGCGACGTGCAGGCTCATGCTCTGGGCGAGGCCCACTGGGGCGTCGGCAAGGGCAAGTTCTCCGTCTTGTGTCTTGGCATCGGTACGGGCATCGGTGGCGCATATGTCGAGAACGGCCGCGTGATGCAGGGTTTCCATGGTGCTGCTGGCCATATGGGCCACATCGAGTGCTC
>URVK01000084.1 GCA_900551305.1 uncultured Collinsella sp. | reverse complement strand
CCGCCGGTGACGACGATGGAGGGGATGTTGATGCGGCCCATGGCCATGAGGTTCGCGGGCAGGCCCTTATCGCAGCTGGCAACGAAGACACCGGCATCGAACGGGGTGGCCTTGGCGTGGATCTCGATCATGTTGGCGATCATGTCGCGGCTGGGCAGCGAGTAGTTGATGCCGTCGTGGCCCTGGGCCTCACCGTCGCAAATGTCGGTGCAGAAGTAACGGGCACCGTGGCCACCAGCCTCGGCAACGCCAGCGCGCACCTCCTCGACCAGCTCGAACAGGCCGGCAGAACCCGGGTGCGAATCGCCAAAGGTCGACTCGATGATGACCTGCGGCTTGTCCAGGTCTTCGATGCTCCAGCCAGAGCCCAGGCGCAGCGGGTCCATCTCGGGGCTGATGGTGCGGAACTTGCCAGAACGCGGCTGCAGCTTGGCAACCAGGTCGGCGGCCTCCTGCTGAATCTGTGCCTTGGTCTTCTCGTCCATGATGCTCTCCTCTTTTGGTTTGAACGGTTGTACCAATCGTTGGTTAATGAATCAGGTGAAAATGGGTACCGAGCGATGCACTCGGCGAAAGATGCTTAGCTACGCGAACTAGGCGAAGAACGAAATCACCAGGGCGCAGGCAAGACCCGAAAGGCCGATGAGCGTCTCCATAACGGTCCAGGACTTGAGGGTGGTCTTCTCGTCAATCTCCAGGAATGAGGAGCACATCCAAAAACCGGCATCGTTGACGTGCGAGAGGGCCGTGGCACCGCCGCAGATGGCAAGACAGATAGCGGCACGCATGAGCACCGAAGCACCGGCAACCGCGGGCATGGCGGCCATAATGCCCGATGCCATGGTCATAGCGACGATGGAGCTGCCGACAGAGGCACGCACCATGACGGCAATCAAAAAGGCAACAACCACCAAAGGCAGCGGTGAAGCCTCGAGCATAGGGCCAATAACATGGCCCAAGCCGCAGTCCTGCAGCATCCAGCGAATGACGCCGCCGCAAGCGATAACCAGCAAGATCATGCCGACGGGCTTAAGAGAGCGGTCGAGCAAGGCCTTGAGCTCGGCGCCGGAGTAGCCGCGGCGCGCGCCCAGCAGATACATCGCGACGAGCGTGGCGAGCGTCAAAGCGACGAACGGCTTGCCCAGGAAGGCGAGAATCGAGGCGAACTCGGCGGGCATGGGGATATAAGAGGACAACGTGCCCAGCAAAATCAGACAAAGCGGCGTGAGCACGATGGCAAGCACCATGCCAAAGGAGGGAAGCTCCTTTTCGTCGCTCGCACCCTCGGCAGAGGTAAAGTGCTCCGGAACATCGGTAAAGATGCGACCGCCCACGTTGCGACCCCAGATGACGCCGGCGATCGCCATGGCGATGAAGGCGGTAGGGATACCGACGAGGATCATGGTGCCCAGGTCGACACCGAGCGTGCCGGCGACCAGAACCGACCCGGCCGATGGCGGCACAAACGCATAGCCAGCGGCAAGTCCCGCGAGCAGCGCGATGCCGTAGTAGAGCGTCGACTTCTTGGTCTGCGATGCCACGCTAAACGCAAGCGGAATCAAAACGACCACGCCGGCTTCAAAGAACACCGTAGTGCCGATGACCAGACCGGTAATGCCTAGCGCCCAGCTGGAATGACCCTGCCCAAAGGTATCGATGAAGGTCTGGGCGATCTTCTTGGCACCGCCGCTCTCCTCAAGAATCTGGCCAAACATCGAGCCGAGGCCAATGAGCAGGGCGATGTTTTGCAGCGTGGTTCCCACGCCCTTGGTGACAGTGTCCGCCACCAGGTCGAGCGGCATACCGGCGCCGATGCCGATCGCGAGCGCCGAGACCATCATCGAAAGCACAGGATGCAGCTTGAACTTAATGATGAGCGCAAGCAGCAGCGCGATGCCCACGATAGCGGCGATGACCAGCCTGGTGGGGTCGGCCATAAACGTTGGGTCTGACATCTTTCCTCCAATTCATCAGCCCTTTTGAGTTCGTCTTAGACTATAGCGTGTTTTCAATAGGTCTGATGTTTAAAAGGGAAACTTTTTCAAAATACATCTGATGTATTTCCTTAACGATCTGTTTTTGACGGTAAACGGCTACTTACAGCTCTCCATTGTCGGAGCGAACCACCGCGGCTTCTGTTAAATGAGCTAGAATAGCTCCGATGAATTCTTTTGATATGAGGTGAAGCGTGGCACGAGCCGATTCGGGACTCCCCGAGCAGATTTCGGAGAAAATTATTCAACTGATCCTGGATGAGCATCTTGAGCAAGGCGACCGCCTACCCAAGGAGGCTGTGCTCGTCGAGCGCCTGGGTGCTGGCAGGAGCACCGTACGCGAGGCTATGAAGCTGCTGCAGTCGCGCAACATCGTGCGCATTAAGCAGGGCTCGGGCACCTATGTGGCATCAAACCCCGGCGTTGCCGACGATCCGCTGGGCTTTACCTTTATCGATGACAAGAGGCGCCTGGCACGCGACTTGCTCGAAGTGCGCTTTATGATCGAGCCGCAGATGGCCAGCATGGCCGCAGAGCACGCGACCGACGATCAAATCATCTGCATTAAAGAACTTTGCGACGAGTCCGAGCGCTTGGCAGCGCTGGGCGAAGACTATTCCGCCGCCGACACCGCGTTTCATATCGCAATTGCCGAAAGCTGCGGCAACCTCGTTGTCCCCCGCCTGATGGGCGTGCTCAAGGCGTCTGTTCCCCTGTTTATTGACGTGACCGGCAAAAAGCTGGTTGAGGAGACCATCCGCACTCACCGTGGCGTGGCCGACGCCATCGCCGCGCGCAACCCCACCGCGGCCCACGACGCGATGTACCTGCATCTGGTGTACAACCGCAACATGATCGCAGAGGGCACGCAGACACAGAGCGAATAGACATCCGCGCGGCAAGAGCGACATGTCAACCAACTAAACGACGACAACGCACGTAGCGAGCTTGCTGACGCCCGCGCCTATAACGTATTTCACGGCCGGAATCACCGTCTTGCCACAATCGATATTTGTATTTGCCTCGGGTCGAAGCAAGACGCGCTCGCCTTCCGTTTGGCCCACGGCATCGACACGACAGGCTACATCGATATCCTCCAACGTCACCCAATGGTAATCACCCGGTACCGCAAAGCCCGCGTCAAAGGCGACGCACTCCACAGCGCTTTTAACAACATGATTACGAAGTTGCCCGTTCGCAAGAGGAATCACCTCGGTCACCACATCGATATCGGGGCACGGACTCCAACTTGTCCGCACGGCGCGACGACCGTCATCGAGTGTTACGACCTCGCTTTTATCCACACCGTCACGAACAAATACGCGCCCGCCAACCACAAATGCCAGCATGCTGTCGGGCGCCGCTTCCCCGAGCGAACGCTGCGAGCGCGCAACGCTAAAGCCAAACCGCGTCGAATAGGCAAACTTGCTGTACTTGTTATCTGACTGGGCAAATGGGTGTCCAGGGACGCGACCGCTCGGATAGAGCACAACCTCTCCTGTATCATCGCGCGCAACCAGAGCCGTCTTTCCCAGCGCATCGTCGGCAGCCCGCGTAGGAAGCGCGAGTTCAGTTTCGGATACGCTCCAAAACCGGTCATCCTCGGGAAGCGCCAGGCACGCAAACGCCATCAGGCACCAGTACGGCGAACCGGCGGCGTTATATCCTTCGCACATGTGCTGGTTGGGATACTTGTAACCTAGCGAAAGCACGTGGCCATTGTCACAGATGCTGCTTGGGTCCCAGGCCTTTATATTTCTAACAATGAGACCCTTGAGCGTTCCGATGTCAAAATCATGCCCCAAACAGACGCCCGCTGCCGCGGCAATCGACCAAAAGCCCGACTGCGCAAAGCGATAGACCATCGAGCGCCCATACGGCACCGCCTCGCCACGCGCCGAGAACAGCTTGACGTAATCGGCCGCAAACAGCTTGAGCCTATTAAGGTAAGCGGCAGCCCTCACGGCATCGCGGCTTCCGAACTTCCAGATGTACAGGATTGAGAAAAACTGAAACGTCATGGCATTGTAGTAATCGGGCAAGCCCGTCGGCCCATCCTTGTACCAGCCGTCGCCGTCATAAAAATCGTCGAGTGCCCGAAGGTCCTCGTCTAGAATTTGTTGGCTATAAGGCATGCCGAGCTCGCGCAGAGCAAGATTAACGAGCGCCTGAAACCATAGCCAGTTACCGGCAGGGCAGCTGTGCTCATTGATTTTTCCGAGCCATGCCGCAGCGCGCTCACGCTGCCCATCGCTCAACGGTTCCCAAAGCACATTGGGGGCCAGCAAGAGCGCGTATGCGATGGCAGCCATCTCAACGAACTTCTGGTCGTGGTCGCGACAATCGCCCCAATAGGCACCCGACTGAGGATCGGTACCCGCAATGAGCCCATCGCAATAAATGCGCTCGAAAGTCCCGCCAGCACTTTGGGAGCCGCCTGCCCAATACGGGACCAAGCCCCACAACGGCCGCGCCCATGCCTCCATGGGAATGACCTCGTCCTCGTACTGCGCTCCACCACCAGCAAGATAGAGCAACGCCTCGCTGTCGCCATAGTTCGGCAGCAGCGGATTCAAATAGTCAAAAAGTATCTGCGAAAGCGCTTTTCTATCCATCCTTCAATCCTCCTAGAGCAAGCTCGGCCGTAAAGAGCGACTCCTATCTACGCGCACGAGCGAAGAGTCTCAGTTTGCTATACATATCCTCAAGAACAAGACGTTCATTTAACGATCGATAGACCCTGATCATATGTTTGGAATCGGGCGGCATCGTGTAGCAGAGTGTATCGGCATCGATACCCGGCGCGGGAACCAGGTCGTAGCAATCTTTTTGTTCGGCCAGCAAGACGCCGACGACCGCCTGGTCTCCCAATACCCAACTTTCGGGATTCACCCAATCCTTTTTGTCGACGTTTGCCTCGATAAACTGTTCGAGCTGATCCATAAGATGGGCACCAAGATCGCCCTCGTCCACAACGCGAAGCCTCAGCTCACTGAGAGGAACGGCAAGCCGCTTGTAAGCGCCCGACGGAAGCTGCCATATAGGAACGCCGGAATCAAAGACCTCAATTGCGGCCTGAACATCACGTGCCAAATTTGCCTCGTGACCGCCACGGGGGTACCGACCGCCGCCAGTCCAGACGACGGTCAACCGATTCTTGACCTCCGGATGGGCGCGCAGCAAAAGTGCGACATCGGTCAACGCGCCCATGCACAACAAATACAACGGACGGCTGTCGTTCGACATCGCCTCGCAAGCGATAAGATCGATCGCCAACTCGGGGTAGACTCTGGAATCGGACGGCACCGCACACTTTTCAAATGATTCCAGCGGCCCCGGGGCACCCACCGCCAAAACAATGTCGTCACCTAGGCCGAGCAGCTGGCGCAACGTCTCGATTTCCCCCATGGAAGCTTCGACGCTACCTGGCACTCCAAAATGCCCGGCAATGATGCCGCACACATCGAAAGATGGGGTTAGCAGCGCGTGGACGATGGCGAACGCATCATCTGCCTCGTTTTTTGCATCGCTCAGAACAATAACCCGGATGCGTTTTTCACCCGCCATTTTGGCGCCCCCTATCATCAGATCACATTCAAGGGATCCATTCGCAATTACCGCGAGCACAGTGCCGAATCACAATGATCCATCAAAGGTTACTTCTGCTTTTTGTACAGCACCTCGGCAACGACCTCGGATTGCTCCGCGCATCGAACGCCGCGGAACGGCTCGTCGGTAGCGCACTCATATATGACGTCTTTTTCCAAAAGAGAGCTGTTGTCGCTCATTTGGACAAACGGCTTCCCGGCGTTCATCGCATCGGGCTCGTACGAAATCTGGCAATCGTTAAACTCGAGCAGACCGGGCACCGCTTCGTTTCCGTTAAAGAACGAGCTCATGGTCACGCCCTGCGCTTTGCAGCCCTCAAAGTGCATATCTACCAGCGGACGCTCGGTTTGATAGCCCTTCTCGGATCCAAAGTCGTAGTTGATCAAACGCCCCGGATTGACAAACGAACAGTTGTGCAAGCGCCAACTACACGAATCGCCACGATACACATCACCGGCGGGCGAATAGTATTTGACCGCCGCATGCATATGGTGAGTACCTTCGAGGATATGCTCATACTCGCCCGGACCGACAAAGCGGCAAGAATCGACCAGCAGGTTTATGCAACCCAGGCGAATGGCATTGCATGCGGTATTGAGCAGGCAGTCCTCGACGACGACATTGCGTGCGTCGAAACCGGCGACACAATCGTCTCCCGTCTTGAGCGTGCACGAACGGATCGTGACGTTGTTGCAGTGGTGGATGTTCAGCCCATCGTGACCGCCCAGAATGCTCACGCGCTCAATAAACACGTTGTCGCACGAGTCGATCTGATGGCTCCAATTTGCACTGCGCACAAAGGTGTAGCCCTTAAGCGTCACATTGCGGCACCGGCAGATGCGGATACCCATGGCGCCGCGAAAGCCCTCCTCCCCTGCCGGGTCGGTGCAATCGACGCCGTCAAAGAAGCTGCCGGGCTCGCCCACGATCGTAACGTTTTGGGCATCGGCCACCGTCAGCAACGCACGCGTATAGTGCGGGGGAAGACGCTGAATGCGCACGATCTCGGGGTCAGTCGCATAACGCAGCGTAGTTGGGATATCCCAATCGGTATAGTCGGCAATCTCGTCAGAGCCCTGGATGGTCGCCCCGGCCTCAAGATACAGCTCGGTATCGCCGTACATGCGAATCGATCCGACACGATACGTACCGGCGGGGAACACCACAAGAGGACCCCCCGGGTCCCCCTGGGAGCATC
>URVK01000083.1 GCA_900551305.1 uncultured Collinsella sp. | reverse complement strand
CGACCAGGTCTTGTCCCCGGCGGGCATTCAGATTAGCGATCCTGCCGATGCTGCCCGTGCGCTGGAGCCTATTGCGGGTCAGTGGTCCACGGTACTGTTTGCCTCGGGCCTGGTCGCGGCGAGCTTCTTGGCTGCCTGCGTGCTGCCGGGCGTTACGTCGAGCGCTATCTGCGAGGCATTTGGCTGGGAGCGCGGTGCCGACCGCAGCTGGGACGAGGCCCCGGTCTATCGCGGCATCATTACGGCCATCATCGGTATCTCTGCCGTGCTGGTGCTTATGCCCGGCGTCGATCTGTTCCAGATTATGATGACCTCGCAGGTCATCAATGGCGTGCTACTGCCCGTGGTTCTGGTGTTCCAGGTGGTTATTGCCGCTGACCGTCACATTATGGGCACTAACCGCAACGGCTGCGTGTGGAATGTGCTCACTTGGGCGACTATCGGTGTGATTACGGTGCTCACGGTCGTCATGTTTGTTCTGCAGGCGATGGGTTACAGCGCTTAGCGCCTCTTTTGGACTCCAAACAGGCCGCAGCGATGGGCTGCGGGCTGTTTTTGTCTGCTATAGGGTGTTAGTTATATGGCAGTGGGCAAAAAATGCCAAATATGAGTACTGTTGCTAAGTGAATAGCATTTACATTCAAGAAGATAATAAACATAACCTATAGTATGTTCATTAAAATTGGCTCCAATACGCCTTAAACCAGTCAGGTTGGCTGCTTTAGGGGGTTGTAGGGTTCGCTCGGACGTCATTTTGGGTGGTTTTGCCTGCTACTAAAATGGTAACAGTACTCATATTTGCCCTTTTTTGCCCACAGACCTTTGAGGGTGCGGCGAAAAGGGCTTGTTTTGATTGTTTGGGGCAGGCGCGAGGCGCGGAAACGATGTCTGGAGCGACGGAGCGGCCTGGAATTCATCCGTAGAGGTCTTCATTGGCTGCGCCAGGAGTGTCCCTAGGTACCGGCACATAAGGAACGTCCCTAACTGCCGGAGGGGGCGTCTGCCGTGGCAGACACCCCCTCCGGATGTGGGAAGTTTGCGCTGCAGGTTACTTGTCGGTGCCCAACTTGTGCGGCTTGAAGGCAAGCGCATTGATGAGTGCGTCGGTGGCAGACTTGACGGCTGCCGGCTGCGGATCGTTGACGTGATCCTCGGGATGCACGGGCAGGTCCTTCTTGACTGCGTCGTGGATCAAGTTGAGGTACTCAGTCACGCCAGTGGTCGATAGGTGCGTGCCATCGCCATCGAACAGGTCGTTGCGGTTGGCACTGTATCCGTACCAATCGATAACGCGCACGTTCTTGTAGCGCGTAGCGGCGTTGGCGATGGCCTGGTTGGTAGAGCCAACCCACGGCTGCGGGCTGCGCGTGTTCACAAACACCACAATACGCTTATCTCCTGCATCGGCCATGATGGCGTCGATCTGGTCGTCGGTTACCAAGCCGTTGGTGCCCAGGGCAAAGACCACGATCTTGCCGGCAAGGTTCTGCTGGATATAGCCCTCAAATGTCGCGCGCCCCGCATCAAACTGGCGGCCCTTTTCGGCATCGATATGGCTGTGCGGGAACACGCCGTCAAAGGTGTCTACGGCACGCAGCGACACGGAGTCGCCGATCATAAGCAGATCGTAGGAGCCATCGGGGAAGCCGTCGTTGTCCTTGTCGGTGTCGTCGGCCGCCTGCTGGTCGGTGGGCGCGGTGTTCTTGGCTTCCTTGTTCAGAACTTCGGCGCCCTCGCCGCTCAGCGCAGACGTCTCGGGCACAAAGATCAGGCCGCCCAGTGCAACGACCAACACGACAGCGCAGGCTGCGCAGAGAGGGACGTGCGCGCGTACCCAGTTAGCGGGCGTGGTGGTGCCGTCGCGGAACTCGGACACGGTGCGCTCAAAGGCGCCCTTCCTAAACGGAGTCTCGATAAAGCGATAGCAGCACTCTGCCACGGCGACCACCAACAACACCTGCAAAATGTACTGCCACCACGGCGTATCGTTGATGTTGGCGACCGGGTTCATGAGCAACAGCAGCGGATAGTGCCACAGGTAGATGCTGTACGAGCGCTTGCCAACCCACACGAGCGGCTCGGCGGACAGCGCGCGGGCAACCATTCCCTGGGGCTGCACGCAGGCCGCGATGACCATGAGCGTGAGGATCGAGCACAGCAGCGTGCCTCCGCGATATTGGAAGGCGGTGTAGCCGTTGGTGAGCGCGACCATGGCGGCAAGGCCAACCAGACCCACGACGCCCAACACATCGATGGATGCGGGCGAGGACCAAAAACGCACGAGGGCGCTCGGCTGTGCCGGGGCGGTCTCTCGGCTGCTTCGTCGGCCTTCTCGCCAGGCTTGCCCTCGGCGTTCTTGCCGTGCTTGGCGGCGCCAGCTAGGCGATTGAGCCCCAAACGACGAGCGAGACGCACCGGCGCCAGGTCGCGATCGGGGATAAAGGCCATCCAGGCACCCAGCAGCAGCGAGAACACACGGGTGTCGGTGCCGTAGTACACGCGGCTGGGGTCGGCGGCAGGGTTATAGAGCACCATCATGGCGATGGCGGAGACAGCAGCCAAGCCCAGAACCACGCGGCGCGTGTTGGGCTTGCTCACATGCATGGATACCATGGCAAACAGCAGTGGCGGCCAAATCAGGTAGAACTGTTCCTCGATGGCAAGCGACCAAAAGTGCGTGAGCGGCGAGGGGTCGCCCAGAGCATTGAAGTACGAGACGTTTTGGGCAATCTGCCACCAGTTGTTGAAGAACAACAGCGACGGCAGGATGTCGGGGCGCATCTTGGTGAGCATCACGTGGTTGAAGACGGTGCACAGAGCACAGGTCACCACCACGACGGTCACCACGGCGGGGACCAGGCGACGGATGCGGCGGATCCAGAAGCTCTTGAGGTCGATGCGGCCGGTCTTAGCGACTTCGTTGAGCAGCAAGCGCGTGATCAGATAGCCCGAAAGCACAAAGAAGATCGTGACGCCGAGCAGGCCGCCCTGAGCCCACGTGAGGTTAAGGTGATAGAGCACCACCGCGACGACGGCGAGCGTACGCAGGCCGTCGAGTGCAGGGATGTAGCGGGACTTGGGGCGAGCAGGCGTCTGCTCCGCGGCGGGAGTGTTGGCGCGGCCCGCGTTGTTGGCAGAAGCGCGATGGGGGCTCGTGGTGCGTCGCGGCTCGTTGGCACGGCGTTCGCTCTTCACGCGTTCGTGCGGCGCCGGCTCGTTGCCCGTGCGGCGTCGACCGCGCGAGCCCGATTGCGAGAATTGTTCCATAAAACATCATCCAATGACGAGAATAATCAGCACGTATTCATTGTAGCTGCCTGCTCCTGTGAATGCTTGCTGCTGGCGCAAGCTCAAGGGTGCGTTCACATCAAAGTGAACTAAAGTTATAGAGGTGCGAAGGTGCGCAATCGACGGTCGACGGTGGGTGCAAAGCCCGCAGATGAGGAGGTTTCCATGGCAGATCGCGGCATCGTTGCGGTGTTCGGCAGCATGAACATGGACCTTTCGGTGGCGTGCGAGCGCATACCGCGTGCGGGCGAGACCGTCGGCGGCAGCGGGTTTATCACCAACGCCGGCGGCAAGGGCGCCAATCAGGCCGTAGCTGCCGCGCGTATGGGCGCTTGCACGCACATGATCGGCGCGGTCGGTCGCGACGCGTTCGGCGCGTCGCTCGTGGTGGGGCTCCAAGACGCCGGCGTGGACTGTGACTTTGTAGTGCATCGCGATGACGTGGAGACGGGAACGGCGACCATCATTCGCTGCGAGGGCGACAACCGCATCATACTGTCACCGGGCGCCAACCATGCGCTTGCGGGCGCGGACGTTGCCTGCGCGTTGAGGCGTCTGGTGGCCCATGAGCTCGACGGCAACGCCAGCGAGATTGCCCCGGCTGCCGGAAGCGTCTTTATCGCCCAGGGTGAATGTGACCTTGCAGCGACGGCCGATGCGCTTGTTTGCGCTCACGAGCTGGGGTTCTATACGGTCTTTAATCCAGCGCCTGCTTGTGAGTTGCCTGCGGAGGTCTGGTCTGCGGTCGACTTGGTCTGCCCCAACGAGACCGAGTGCCAGGTGCTGACGGGTATCCTGCCCAAGGACGATGAGAGCTGCGTCGCCGCGCTCAAAGCCCTGCTTGCCAAGGGCGCCGGCACCGCGGTCATCACGCTGGGCGGCGCCGGCTCAGTTACGCTCGGCGATGGCGGTGAGCTGCTGCGCATGCCGGCACTTTCGAGCGCGGTAGTCGATACCACGGCCGCGGGCGATACGTTTATCGGCGCGTTGGCGGCGGCTCGCCTAGAGGGCTTGCCGCTCTTTGAGTGCATGGCCGCGGGCGCTCGCGCCTCGGCAGTGACGGTGTCGCGCCTGGGCGCTCAGCAATCGATTCCCACGCGCGCCGAAGTTGAACATTGGTTTGGTTAAACGATAAAGACGGAGAAGCGGAGTAGAACAATGGCAATCAAGAAGCTGATCCTTGATCTGGATATGGGTGTGGACGATGCGATGGCGCTCGCCTATGCCATCGCGAGCCCCGAGGTGGAGCTCGTGGGCATCACCACGTGCTTTGGCAACGTGCGCGTCGAGCAATCGGCGCACAATTGCCTGGCGGTGCTCGATCTGCTGGGTCGCCCCGAGGTTCCGGTGTACCTGGGTGCCGACCGTCCTCTGCAGGCGACTGAGCCCTATACGCCGCCGGCGTCCACCGCGCTCATTCACGGCAAGAACGGCATTGGCGGCGCGAGCGTGCCCGCGTCGCCCTACGAGCGACCTCGGCCGACGGCAACGCTGCGGTCGATTATCTGATCGATGCCGCGCGCACCTATGGTCCCGATCTGGTCTACGTGGCGACCGGCCCGCTCACCAATCTGGCGCTTGCCCTGGAGCGCGATGCGGCGGCGATGATGTCCATCGGCCGCGTGGTCGTGATGGGCGGCGCCCTTACCGTGCCCGGCAACGTGAGCGCGGGCGCCGAGGCCAACATGGCGAGCGACCCCGAGGCAGCCGACGCGGTGCTGCGCTCAGGTCGCAAGCTCACTATGGTGGGTCTGGATGTGACGCATCGCGTGGTGCTCACGCGTCGCGACATTGCCGGTTGGACGGGCTCGGGCACTATGGCTGGCTGCGCATTTGCGAGCATGGTCGAGCACTACATTGGTTCGTACGAGATGAACGCGCCCTACCTGGGCGGCGGCGCGCTGCCCGATCCGCTGGCGGTTGCCGTGGCGATCGACCCCACGCTCGTAGGTGCGCTCGCCTGCAACCTGCGTGTTGACTTGCTGGGCGAGTATCGCGGCCGCACCATCTGCGATGAGCGCCGTGTGACCGACCCCGACAAGAGCGCACTCGTGGCGCTGACTGTGGATGCTCCGCGCTTCCTTTCCGAGTTCAAGGCACGCATGGCCCGCGTCTTGGGCTAAGTTGTCTTTTTGGGACGGGGCTTTTTGACTGGTATGATTGGTGCGACCAATCGAACCAGCTAAAAGAGCCCCGTCCCAATTTGACTATCGAGAGGATCTGCCATGGAGCGCATTGCGAGCTTTTCCGTTGACCATCTGTTGCTTGAGCCCGGCGTGTATGTGAGCCGCATCGACCGCGATCCGGCGACCGGGGCCGCCGTCACCACCTTTGACCTGCGCCTGACCACGCCCAACAAGGAGCCGGTCATGAACACGGCCGAGTGCCACACCATCGAGCACCTGGGCGCGACGTTCCTTCGCAATCATGCCGAGTGGTCGGGCCGCATTGTCTACTTTGGCCCCATGGGCTGCCGCACGGGCTTTTACCTCGTCGTATTTGGCGAAGTGACGAGCGAGGAGATTCTGCCGCTCGTGCGTGAGCTGTTCGAGTTTGTCGCCGGTTTTGAGGGCGATGTTCCCGGTGCCGCTCCCGAGGAATGCGGCAACTACCTGGACCAGAACCTCCCCATGGCCACCTGGCTGGCGCGTCGCTACCTCGACCGCGACCTGGCCGATATCGACGAGAAGCATCTGCACTATCAGCAGGCGTAAGGGTTTTATCGCCCAAAACGCGTGCATTGGGCGCCTTCGCTTATGCGGGGGCGCCTTTTTGTTGATTGGTCGGGACGAGCGTTCAAAATCGCTCATGTTTGTTCTAGAATGTTCGTATAGTCACATTTACGAACAGGAGTGAACATGCATATCTACTCTGTCAACGATCCCGAGTTCAAATCCTATGGCAACGTTTGGGATGACGTTCCGTCCGAGCTCACGTCGCCCGTGCTCGAGGCGCTCTCAGCCACGCCCATTCCCGAGGGCAGCAAGTACGTAGCAAGCGCGCCGGAGCTCGAGGGCGTCAAAGATGCCGATAAACTGGGCTTTCTCATGTTTGGCGGCCGTCCCTTCCAGCTCGGCTGGTGCAACGGCCACAACACGCAGCTCAACTGCCTGGAGTATCACCGCGCCAGCGAGTTCAACCTGGGTGCACGCGATTTTATCCTGCTCGTGGCGCATCGCTGGGAGATCGAGGACGGCAAGCTCGACACCGCGTGCGTCAAGGCGTTCCGTGTACCGGCCGGTACGCTTGTTGAGGTTTTCAACACCACGCTTCACTACACGCCGTGCATGGTCGACGATGGGGGCTTCCAGGTGATGGTGGCGCTGCCCGCCGGCACCAACGGTCCGCGCCCCGAGGCTGCGACCGACATGCCCACGGCCGGCGACAGCTACTGCTATTGGAAGGCCGACAAGTGGGTTCTCTGCCATGCTGACAGCCCCAAGGCTGCCGAGGGCGGCTACGTAGGCCTCATCGGCAAGAACCTCGACATCACCGTGGACTAGAATCTTCCGTCTCGATCTGTAACATCTAGCGGGCTAAATCGTCTCTACCTGTTACAGATTTAG
>URVK01000082.1 GCA_900551305.1 uncultured Collinsella sp. | reverse complement strand
TCGGGGTCGTTCTGGATCCAGCGGATGTCCGTATAGGGCAGCGGCTGGCGGCGAACCTCAACACGGTACTCGGCCTTGAGACGGCGCTCGAGCACCTCAAACTGCAGCACGCCGACCACGCCCACAATGACGCTTTCCATGCCGGCACCCAACTCGCGGAAGATCTGGATAGCACCCTCCTGGGCAAGCTCCTCCATACCCTTGACGAACTGCTTGCGCTTGAGCGTATCGACCTGCGTAATGCGAGCGAACATCTCGGGGGCAAACGTCGGGATCTGCGGATACTGCACGTGGCGCTTGCCAGAGCACACGGTGTCGCCGATGCTAAAGATACCCGGATCGAACAGGCCCACGATATCGCCCGCGTACGCCTCGTCAACAATCGCGCGGTCATCGGCCATCATCGAGGTGCCCGTGGCCAGCTTGAGTTTACGGTTGCCCTGCATGTGGAAGGCATCCATGCCACGCTCGAACTTGCCCGAGCAAATGCGCACAAAGGCGATGCGATCTCGGTGGTTCTTGTCCATATTGGCCTGGATCTTAAACACAAAGCCGCTAAAGTCGTCGCGGCAGGGATCGACCGGCTCGCCGGTGAGCGTATCGGTATAGGCGCGCGGCGTCGGGGCCAGACGCAGGAACTCCTTGAGGAAGGGCTCCACGCCAAAGTTGGTGAGCGCCGAGCCAAAGAACGCCGGGCTCAGCTTGCCGCAGGCCACGGCATCCAAGTCGAGCTCGTCGCCGGCGCCATCGAGCAGCTCGATGTCGTCCATCAGGTTCTTATGGTTCTCTTCGCCAATAAGCTCGTCCATGGAGGGGTCGCCCAGCTCAGCCTCGACCTCGGCGACCTTCTTGGTGGCGTTGGCGTGACCGTCGCCCTCAAAGGCGATAACGCGACGGGTCTGACGATCGAACACACCGCGGAAATTGCGGCCGCTGCCGATCGGCCAGTTCATGGGATAGGTGTTGATGCCCAGAACATTCTCGATCTCTTCCATGAGCTCAAACGGATCGCGAGCCTCGTGGTCGAGCTTGTTCACAAAGGTGAAGATGGGAATGTGACGCAGCGTGCAGACCTTAAAGAGCTTCTTGGTCTGGGCCTCGACGCCCTTAGCGCCGTCGATGACCATGACAGCGGCGTCGGCGGCCATAAGGGTACGGTAGGTATCCTCCGAGAAGTCCTGGTGGCCGGGGGTATCGAGGATGTTGACGCAGGCGCCGTTGTAGGTGAACTGCAGCACCGAGGAGGTAACGGAAATACCGCGCTCCTTCTCGATGTCCATCCAGTCCGAGACGGCATGCTTGGCCGAGCTCTTACCCTTGACGGAGCCGGCGGTCTGAATGCTGCCGGTATAGAGCAGCAGCTTCTCGGTAAGTGTGGTCTTACCGGCGTCCGGGTGGCTGATGATCGCGAATGTGCGGCGCGACGAGATTTCATCCGACAGGCTTGCCATGCGGATCCTTTCTTGCATTGAGTGCATTACGTCGTTGTAACCGCATTATTGTAGCCGCGAAACCTCGCTCTAGGACGCCTATCAGGACAAATTCATCAGTTGGGGCTTGGGCAGCCGGCCCAATCCGCATTTGCCTCTTGCAGAACTGTGCATAGTGTATATATACTGTGCTTACCGGTTATATACACGTGTAGCCCATCAGCTAAGGAGCCGCTGTGGACATCATCCTATCCAATTCGAGCGATAAACCCATCTACGAGCAAATAGCCTCGCAGGTCAAAGCTCAGATCCTTTCGGGCACGCTCGCTGCGGGCGCCAAACTCCCCAGCATCCGTGCGCTCGCGAGCGATCTTGGCGTGAGCGTCATCACCACCAAGCGCGCCTACGCCGACCTGGAGCAGCTCGGGTTTATCTGCACCGTGCAGGGCAAGGGCTGTTTTGTCGCCGAGGGCAACCAAGAGCTCTTGCGCGAAAACCAGCTCTGCCATATCGAAGATCTGCTTGCGAAAGCGGCAAGCCAAGCCGAAACCCTGGGTGTCACGCGCGACAAACTGCACGAGATGCTCGACCTGGTAGCCCCCGAAACCATGCAGTAGCCATCTGCAAGAAAGGCTATACCATGCAAAACTTGCTAGAACTCAAAGGCATCTCACGCCGTGTGAGCGACCGTTTTTCGCTGCGTGATGTCACGCTCGCTGTGGAGCCCGGCCAGATTGTCGGCTTTGTGGGTGCCAACGGTGCCGGCAAAACAACGACGATTCGAGCCGCGCTTGGGCTTATCAAACTCGATGCCGGCGAGGTGCACCTGTTTGGGCAGCGCTGTGGCGCCGACGCACCCGGTGAAGCGCAGCGCTGCTTGCGCACCTGTGTCGGTCTCGTGCTGGACACGTGTCCTTTCCCTTCCACACTCAAGGTGACCGAAGTTGAGGCACTCGTAAGACCGGCGTACCCCGCCTGGAGCCATGGCACCTTCGCCGACCTCATCAGCCAATTTGGCCTCGATCCCAAGACAAAGGTCAAGGACCTCTCCCGCGGCATGGGCATGAAACTGCAGCTTGCCTGTGCACTCAGCCACAATGCCAAGCTGCTCGTTTTGGACGAAGCCACCGCGGGCCTCGATCCCATGGCACGCGAGGAACTGCTTGATGAGCTGCTTGCCTTTGTCGCCGACGGCCAGCACAGCGTGTTACTCTCGAGCCACATTACGTCCGACCTCGATCGCACCGCTGATCGCGTCATCTGCATCGATAATGGCTCGATTATTTTTGACCTGCCGCGCGAGGACATTACCGACCGCGCCGGCATCGCCCACTGCACCCAAGCACAGGCCGCCGAGCTTATGGCTTGCGTCGAAGGCGCCCGTGCCGTCCACCACGCCTATAGCGTGGACGTGCTCGTGCCCAACCGTCGCGAAACGCTCGAGGCCTTCCCCGAGATTCCCTGCGATCGGGCAACCATTGACGACTATCTACGCCTCACGCTGAAAGGGGCTTCGAAATGAAACGCGCCTTTATGTCCGAGACCGCCATCGTTCGCACGCTCGCCCCGAGCATCGCGGGCGTCGGCCTGTTCATATTCGTCGTATTGACCCTTGCCAACGCGACAGACGGCGATTCCGGCATGAGCGCCGGCGCCTGTGCGGTCAGCGCAATGTCGCCCATCATAATCATGAACTCGCTAGCTGGCTACGATAACCAAAACGGCTGGGAACGTTATCGAGCAACGTTGCCCTTCTCGCGCAAAGACATTATTTGCGCACGCTACCTGTGCATCGTTGTCTTCTCGATCGTCATGGCATGCGCGGCTACGCTTCTGAACATCCTCGCCCTTCCGCTCTTCGACCCCATGGGCATCCCTTCGACATGCCAGACGATCTTTGAAATCGCAACCGCCTCGGCAGCATCGATGCTCATCTCCCTCATGATGGTGTTCTTGGCACAGCCGCTGTTCTTCCGATTTGGACACATGGAGGCACTGCGCCTATCCGTTGGCCTGTTTGCCCTACTCGGATGCCTTACCATGGCAGCGCTGAGCTCCTCCAACCCCATCAGCAACTGGCTTATGTCGATTGCCGGGGCGAATCCCGATCCTGCCGTCCTTGGCTGTCTGTGTGCAGGAATTGCCGTACTGGCGCTCGCACTATGCGCAATCAGCTGCACCGTCAGCACCAAGGTTTATCGAGTACGCGATCTGTAGCCACACGAGTCTCAATCCGCGAAGGACGCGATCGCCGCCCCTCCCCGCAAATCCGTGGCAAAGGGCATGTCCCCGGCGTGCGCCACTGTACTACTTGCGCAGCGGCTTGGGCAGTGGAATACCGGCAGCGATGACGGCGGCGATGATCATACAGACGATGCCTTTGAGCGGGAAGCACATGAGCAACAAGCCCACGACCATAACGGGTTGGCGCATGACGGCGCCCATCGTCGATGCCGTGCAGACGGCGACGCAAAAGACCGGATCTGCGCCGGTGAGGATGGCAAGGCCATAGCCCAGGCTTACGCCCGAGAAGATAACCGGGAAGAAGTGACCGCCGCGCCAACCAAGGTTGATGAGGGCGGGCGTCAGCATGGCCTTGACCAGACCGGTCAAAATAAGCACGCCGGCGGGGATGGTCAGATAGGTTTCCATGAGCACGTCGGCCTGGGTCTCGCCGGCAAACATGGTATAGGGCAGGACCGTGCCACAGATGGCGAGTGCCAGACCGGCCAGCATGGCCTTGACGACAGGACGCTCCCCTATTGCATGGGACAGTGCCTCGCTTGCATGCTCAGAGAAAAAGTCCACCCAGCCGCAGACGGTGCCGATCAACGACAGAGGGACGAGCCAGGTAAGCTCTAGGTTGCCCACCTCGGCGGACTCGAACCTGGGCATGCCCATGCCGCCGCCCACAAGCTGTCCAAGCAGCAGGTAGGTGCCCAGACCGCCGGCAATCGCAATACCGTAGACCACCGTCTTTTGCGTCTTGGGCAGCTTGATGGTGATCTCGCCGGACGCGGACTCATCGTCGGCGTCTTCACCCTGGCCGTCGGTGCTACCGGCAAGCGGCGCCACAAAGCCAAAGACGGGCGCGGTAAAGAGCGCCGTCAGGGCAGCCTGGGTGCCCAGCAACGTGAGCTCCCTAAACTCGGCGCCAAAGCGACGCATGCGGTCGCCGACCCAGCTGCACAGACCGGCGATAACGCCGGTCAGGCCGGCCTCCGGTCCAATGCTTCCGCCAAACAGCAGCGGCAGCAATGCCGCGAGCGAAAGCTTGCCCAGGTTGTCGTACGGGTAGCGCCCGTCTTGCTTAACCTTAGCCATCACCTGGTTGAGGTCATCGGTCTTGGTGCCTGTCATCTTTTCGTACAGACCGATTAACAGGCCGCCCAGCAGGCAGACAAAAAACGGGTACGGCAGAAAGCCAAACGGGCCGCTGGCAAGCTCGGGCGAAGCGACGCCCAGCGCGTGCGGAATCTCGGTCCATAGATAGTCGATACCGTACTCCATCGCAAAAAAGAACAGCCAGACTGCGGCACCCGCGAGTGCACCGGTCACGGCGACGCTGACCAAAAACAGCGCTCGGTTCGTGGGTTTGGCAAGGTTATCCATCGGGTCCTCCCGCGGTCAAAGTCGACATAGATACGTTTTATTGTAGAGCGAGCGTTGCCCGAACGAGCCAACCGTCTGCGCCGCGAACGGCACCATTGGGAGCCATAGTGGGGCAAGCTCAAGACTCATCCGTTGATAATCGAGGCAATCTCGCGCAAATCGTCGGCAAAGTAGATGCCGTGCTGGCGCCTCGGGCTCGAAAGCCCCTTATCAATCATGTGCCCGAGCAACGCCTTGAGGTCGTTGTAGTAACCGTCCAGGTTATACAGGATGCACGGAGAGCTCAGGTGCCCCAACGACACCGCGGACATAACCTCGGCAATCTCCTCGAGCGTGCCCGTGCCGCCCGGAAATGCGATGAACGCATCGCCGAGCTCGATCATCTTGGCTTTGCGCTCGGCCATGTCGCTCGTCACGATAAGGTCGTCGATTCCGTCGTGTTGAAACTCTGCCTCGATAAAAAAGCTCGGCTCCACACCCGTCACATGTCCGCCTGCCTCGAGTACGCTATCGGCGAGCGCGCCCATCAGTCCCGATTTGGACCCGCCGTATACGAGCGCGTGTCCGTTGGCGCCAATCCAATTGCCCAGCTCCTGCACCGCGGGCAGAAACGCCGGGTCGTTACCAACGCTGGCACCCAGATACACGGTGATATTCATATTCAGTCCCCCCAATCGTGACGCGCGGCGCCCGTTCTAGCGTTGGCGGCGGCGATATTCGCGCACGCGGCGCGACAGATCGGCGAGCTCGTCACGATCGAGCTCTTCCAAATGCTCAAGATCGTCCATAAAGCGCGCCATGGTGTCCTTTTGGCGCAGCTTGATAAGCGTATTGCAGTAGTTCACCGCCACGCCCGTAAGCATGGCGATATAGAAGATACTGATGACGCTTAGGATAACGGTAATGCCGCGGGCAACCGGCGTTTCAGCGGGGATATCGCCAAAGCCAATCGTCGAGACCGTCTCAAAGCTAAACCAGAGACCATCGCCAAACGTGAGGGTCGTGGGCTCGGACAGCCAGACAGCCGTCGAGCAAAGCAGATAGAAAATAAGAAACAGGCCCGTAATGCGTGCAAAGCCAGCCTGTCGCAGCACATCGGCAAGCGTCCTGAGCTTTTTCATCGCGACCCCTTCCACGGACAACCAATCACGTTCGCTCGGTATTGTCCCACGCCTCCCCAGCAAACGGAACTAGTCATTGGGGACGTTCTTAAATGACCAGTCAAACAAGAACGTCCCCAATGACTAGTCGTTTAAGAACGTCCCCGATGACTGCCGGGCGGGAGCGTTTAGCGGTACAGCTGCCGACTGGGCAGGCTGAGCTGGTATCCTTATGCGGTATTGTCTCGATTCGTTAGGATTGCATGTGAGAGCTGCCACTGTCCTTCGTTCAGTTATATGTCGCGCCCTGGCCATTGTGCTTGCCGCGCTTGCCGCACTGAGTTCCATCGCGCCTGTCCAGGCTTTTGCCGATGACTCTAGTCAGCCAGTCAAGACGGTCCGCGTCGGCTGGCTCGTCAACAACGAGGGCTTCCAGAACGGCACCCCCGGCGAGCGTCTCTCGGGATGGGGTTACGAGTACCTCCAGACCCTCTCGTACTACACACCCGGCTGGCAGTACGAATACGTCTCCGGCACCTTCGCCGAGCTTATGGACATGCTCGAGGCGGGCGAGATCGACCTCATGCCCAACATCTCCTACTCCGAGGAACGCGCCCAAAAGCTGCTCTTTTCCTCGAACCCCGAGGGCACCGAGCGCTACTACATCTATGCCAGGCCCGAGCGCGACGATCTGGCCAAGGGTGACCCCCAAGCGCTCCAAGGCCTTACCATCGGCTGCAACCCCGACGTTATGCA
>URVK01000081.1 GCA_900551305.1 uncultured Collinsella sp. | reverse complement strand
AGGCCGACTGCCGCGTTGGGCTCGAGACCCGTAGCGATAGCGAGAATGGCTGCCATGATGCCGCCAATGACGGCGTTAGGCGGCTGAGCGCCTCCGATCGGCATGTTGCCGATCGTCATGAGCTGATAAGTACCACCCACGAGAAGACCGGTGTTGAGGTCGCCAAGGATAAGACCGATGACGGCGCCTGTGACGATGGGCTGATAGAGAGACTCGAGGAAGTCAAACTGGTCGATTGCCGCGATGAACGTGACGACGAAGACCAGAGCGATCTGGATGATCGAGTATTCCATCTTGCTCCTCCTTTCAAAATGAATGTACGCACTTTGGATATCACGTACAGAACGTCAGGGTTTCACTCCTGACAACGTGGATCACGAGGATTACGAGAAGAGCTTGCTCGTGTCCTCAACAGGCGTGCTCGGAACGCGCCTGATCTCCAACTCCACCCCCAATTCCTGCAGCTCTTTAAACGCAGCGACATCCTCGTCGTTAACTGCGACGGAGGTGGCGACTTGGCGTTTTCCTTCCGACATGTGCATGTTGCCGATGTTTACCTTCTTTATAGGCACACCGCCCTTGACGAGCGTAAGCACGTCTTCCGGTGTTTCGGCCACGATGAAGATCTTCTGGCGCGGGCTCGCCTTGCCAATGACGTCGATGGTCTTCTGCAGAGAGAAGAAACGCGTAGCGACGCCGGCGGGAGCGGCCATCTTCATGAGGTTCTGGCGCATGGTGTTGGTCGCCACGTCGTCGTTGGCGACGAGGATGAGGTTGGAGCCCAGAGTGGAGTTCCACTGGGTGGCAACCTGACCATGAACCAGTCGGTTATCGATGCGGGTAAGAAGAATGTTGGGTTCTGCCATGTTGATCAGCTTCCTTTCGTTATTTGCTGACGACAGTTACTTGATCTCCTGAATCGCGTAACGCGAAACATCTACGACGGCTCCG
This sequence comes from uncultured Collinsella sp., assembly GCA_900551305.1. GTDB lineage: Bacteria > Actinomycetota > Coriobacteriia > Coriobacteriales > Coriobacteriaceae > Collinsella. The sequence continues at coordinate 5,958 of URVK01000081.1, read as the reverse complement.
GATCGGACTTTGATCTGGACCTTCTCGCCTTCGATGCCTTTGACGGTTCCGTAGATACCGCCGGCGAAAAGAACCTCCTGACCCGGCTTGAGCTCGGTGTGCAGCTCCTTGAAGTACTTTTGCTTCTTCTTCATGTTGATTTGCGACCAGATGGTGTAAATCAAGCCCATGATGACAAGCAGGCCTAAAAGGGCGACCGAGGAGCTCAGGACGTTGGCTCCGAAATCGGCCATTAGATGCCGTCCTCGTCGCCGAAGATATCCTCTTCCTCGGAGTCGGCAACGGATGCGACCGTCTGGGCGGTGATGCCCGTCTGGCCAACGGTCACGGCCTGCTCGCCAAGCTCGGCGAGCGTGGCGTTGCCGCGGAGGAACAGAAGCTCAATAACCATGGGAAGGTTAGTGCCGGTCAGAACCTCGACATTGTCGACATCCTGGGCAATCATCATCGACTGGTTGAACGGGGTGCCGCCAAGCAGGTCGGTAAAGACGAGCACGCCATCGCACTCCTCGCGCATGGCGGTAATAGCGGCGCGGAGATCCTCACCGTAGGAAGCAGCCTGGTCGCCCTCAAAAGGAACGACGGTAAAAGCAGGCTGGTCGCCGGCAACCATAGCGATAGCGCTTGCAAGGCCGGGTGCGAACTGTCCATGACCGGTAAGAATAAAGCCAACCATTCAAATTTCCCTTCCGAAGGTGTGTACAATCTGAGTCCGATGATTTTCGGAAGCCAGCGGGCGCTCGCCCTTAAAGCTTCTTAGAAAGCGTTCTTTGAAGACCAGTGGTTTCTAAACTGGTAGTAACCACGTGACGTGTTGTTGTCACTATATCACCCCAGAAGAGGTCGCTTTCGTTGATTCATACGGTAAAACGTTTTTGCACCGCTCACGGTGATAAATCGACCGTTTACCGGTCGTTAACACTTCTACCTGCGGTTTTGAAACCGTTTCGAAATGTTTTGGCAAAAGATCGGATCTTTTCTTGTGTCTAAACAACGCAGGGCGGCTAAAAATAGCGTGAAGAAAAATTGCAGGTCATTGTGAAGATATGTGAATTGGTCTTTTTGACTTAATACCAGTTAGAACCAGTTTTGAGATTATCGGTGAACGGTAGTTTTCGACCGTTCACCGGTTACTTGCAATCGTTTGCAGTTGTTTTCCCAGATGAATTAGGGAAGCGCGATGGAGCGCTTGCGCGATCACGGGAAGTTTTTGGCATTTGTCCTCATCCCCCGAACGCCAAACTCCGGCATCCAAAATGAGCTAATAGCTCACGCTAATCGTTTTCAATCATTACTTACTCAATATACGTAATTATTTATCGTTTATCGTTAATTTTGATATGATACAAGTATCATCCAAAACGCCGATTGGAGGGGTTATGGTCCACCGAAACGCATCTATATCGAATGAAACCATCAGCCGCGAACAGACGATAGCCAAACTGAGGAAGCTCGCTCGCATCTGCAAATGGGCCACAATCTGCATTACCACAGCGCTCGCTCTGGGACTCCTCGCAGTCATTGCGATTGACCTTCTACTTATATTGCCCGGCCTCTCCCAAGGGTCGTGCCTCCAATCCGTAGAACTTCAAGCCGGCGAAGGGCCGTGCCTAGCTATTGTCGGTACCGATGCGCAGGCCCCACTTATGCTCGTCGCACACGATGGTCACACTGCCATAGGAAGCCTCTTGATGACATGTCTCGCGCTTACCATCGCGATAAGCGTGCGCAGGCTTTTCTTCAACATTGAAAAGGAAGGCAGACCCTTTGACCTTGAATGCAACCAGACGCTTCGTCGAGTAGGACATTTATTCCTTATCGGCGGCGTTGCCGTGAGGCTTCTTGGTGCCGTAATCACGGGATTGATACTCTCAGGATTTGGCGGCAGCTTTACGGATGCGTTCGTCGGCCAATTATTCGAGCCCTCCATGCTCTTTGCAGGCCTGATTATTTGCCTGATTGCCAGTATCTTCCGCTACGGGTATATCCTGCAAAAACAAGATGACGAGTTGCTCTAGGGGGAATCCATGATTATTCTGCGGCTTGACCGCATGCTCGCCGAACGCAAGATCTCATCCAAAGAGCTTGCGGAACGCGTGGGCATCTCCCAGGTCAATATGTCACGCATTAAGACGGGCAAGGTTTCTGCCATACGTTTTTCAACTCTTGACGCGATATGTCGGGCACTCGACTGCCAACCGGGCGATGTACTGGAATATATATCCGACGATGAAGCCGATAGCCTTTTTGGACTTAAAGATGAATAGCCATAATTAAGCCGCCAATCACGCCCTCAACGCAAAAAGTCCGCCAGAACGACTTCCGTACTGGCGGACTTTCTGCTGTCTATCGGCTAGATGCTCGATGAGCCGTGCGACTCTTTACGCAAACAGGCCGTAGATGCTCGATGAGCCGTGCGACTCTTTACGCAAACAGGCCGTAGATGCTGATGTTGGCCTTGGCGTAGAGGCCGTTAGCATACTCGGTCCACTTGGAGCTGGCGCTCGAAGCCTGCGAAGAGTACTGCTGGTAAGCAGTGTAGTAGGCGGTCATGGCCTGCTTATAGGTGGCGCTATCGGCCGTAAAGGCATCGTCGGCAAAGGCCTTAGCGTAGGTGCCGTTCTCGTCCTTCCAGGTACCCTTCGAGCTATCCCACTCGTCGCCGGCAAGGTTGATGATGTAGTCGGCGTAATCCTTGCTCGCGGTGTCCTCATTGCCGTCAGAAGGCTCGGTCGGAGCGGTCGGCATGCTTGCGGAGCTATCGCCCACCTTCTTCTTGTAGAGCTTCTGCAGCGTCGCGGACTGGCGGACGATCTGCTTGGCCTGGTCCTTGGACACGCCATACTGCGTGGCCATGGTCTTGTAGTCCGAAGTGCCGATGGAATCCTCGGCGTACTGCTTCATCTCCTTAGAGGAGACGGTAATGCCCTCGTCCTCGGCAGCGTCGAGCAGGATCTTGTTGCGCACGTAGGACAGGATGACGTCGGCAGAAGGAGCGGTGTAGTTGCCATCGCTATCCTTAACGGTATCGAGGCTGTACTGGCTCTCGATGGCCTCGCGCGCGGTGATGTCGCTCTTCTTGCCGTTGTAGCTATAGCTTGCCACGGTCGAATCGAGCTGGTCCTCGGTCAGGGTCGCCGAGCCGACACCCTTGCCGCCAAAGCCGCCATTGCCAATAAAGAAGCCGACCACCGCAGCGATCACGACTGCAACCACAAAGGCGGCAATCATCGTCTTCTTGTGCTTGGATGCATGGTCGTCCGCGTCGGAGTCGTCGTCCTCGTCCTGTTCCTCGGGCATGAGGTTCTCGTCGGCGGCATCTGCGGCAATCTGAGCCTCCAGGCGAGCGTCCTCCTCCTCGGCCGTCGTGCCGGCAGCAATGTGCTCGGCAGACGTACCGGCGACCAGATCGATCTTCTCGTCCTCGTCACCGTCGGGGCCTTCGCCGCGCTCGATGATCTGGATGCCGTCGATCTCGTCCTTATCGTCCTTCTTTTGAATCAGACCCATATCAGTTACTCCTTGTTAGGAAACATAGTCCGCAATAGAATACGCCCGACAGAGCGCCGGGCGTATTGATTCTCAGGTTATACGCAAACACTTAAGTACTATTTAGGCGTTTGCAGCGTGCATGTATTAGGCCAGATGCGCGATAACGGCATCGGCAAAGGTCTGCGTGCCCACAGCGCCCTCAACGGAGCCGGTCTGGGCACGACGCACGTCACCGGTAACCTGCTCGCCCTCGTCGAGCGTGGCAGATACCGCAGCGCGGATACGATTGGCCGCATCGTTCTCGCCCAGGTGATCGAGCATCATCGCAGCAGAGAGGATCTCGGCCGTGGGGTTGGCGATATCCTGGCCAGCGATATCGGGCGCGGAGCCGTGCGTTGCCTCGAAGATGGCGCAGTCGGCACCGATGTTGGAGCCGGGGGCCATCCCTAAGCCGCCCACCAGGCCGGCGCACAGGTCGCTCACGATGTCGCCGTACAGGTTGGGCAGCACCAGGACATCGAAGTCATTGGGGTTCTGGACCAGGCCCATGCAGGTGGCGTCGACGATCTTGTCGTTGAACTCGATATCGGGATAGTTGGCGGCCACCTCGCGCGCCACGCGCAGGAACAGGCCGTCGGTCGCTTTCATGATGTTTGCCTTGTGTACGGCCGTCACCTTTTTGCGGCCGCAGCGGCGGGCGTACTCAAAGGCATACTCCACAATACGGCGGCTCTTGACGATGGAGATCGGCTTGATCGAGATGGCGGAATCGGCGGCGAAGGTCTTCTGACCCGAGCGCTCGACAAGCTGCGAGAGTTCCTCAACCTCGGCAGCGCCCTCATCGAACTCGATGCCGGCGTAGAGGTCCTCGGTGTTCTCGCGCACGATGACCAGGTCGACGTCGCGGAAGCGCGAGCCGTCGCCCGGCTGCGACAGGCAGGGGCGCACGCAGGCGTACAGGTCAAAGTGCTTGCGCAGGGCGACGTTAACGCTGCGGAAACCCGTGCCGACCGGCGTGGTGATGGGGCCCTTGATGGCAACCTTGGTCTCGGCGACCGCGTCGAGCACGTGCTGGGGCAGCGGCGTGCCAAACTCGTCCATGACGCCGGCGCCGGCCTCCTGGACATTCCAGTTGATCTGGACACCGGTGGCCTCGACCACGCGGCGCATGGCCTGCGTAATCTCGGGACCAATACCGTCACCGGGAATCAGGACTACATCGTGCGCCATAATCTGTTACTCCTCGTTTTCGGCGTCGTCAGATTTTTTAACGCTAGCACGCTTCTTCTTTTTGGAGAGATCAAGGTCAAAGCGTTTAACAAGCATTTCGCAAATCTCGCTCGAACGGGCCTTGAGATAGCTGCCCTTACCGTTCTCGGCATCGAACTTAAGGCGCAGCGCGAGCTTCTCGGCAACCTCGGCGTCGATCTCGCCCTGGCAAAACTCGTACAGGCAACCGAGCATGTCGCGATACTCAAGGTCGCCGTGGTAGCACTGGATGGCCTCGTCCAGGATGGGCCAAGCCTCGCGCGAACGCTCGACGCTCGTGGCACCCCACACGCACAGCAGGCGGAAGGCGGCATAGCGCAGCGTGGAGGAGATCTCGTCGAACAGCGCGGTCTCGGCGCCCTCAAAGGCATCGCCCAGCTGCTCGGGGCAGGTGGTGGCGAGCGCCGTCAGGGCATCGAGGGCCTCCCAGCGGGTCTGCGCCTCGGGGCGGTCGAGCGCCTCGATCAGCGCGGGCACGCAGGGCACGACGCGCTGCGGATCGCGCTCGGCAAGCAGGTGCAGCACGCGGGCGGCAAACTGGCGGATGCGGCGCGTGGGGCAGCCGAGTTCCTTGACCAGACGGTCGACGGCGTTCTCGTTCTCCTCTGCCAGCTGAAGCTGTGCCAGCTCCTCGTCGGTGAGCTGTTCGTCTTTGTTTTCTGCCATAGTTACCTCTTCTTACTATTTCTTAGCGTGCTTGCCAGCACCCTTGCTGTCATCGGTGACCGAGATGAGCTGTCGATCGGCCGCGCCATTGCGACGCGCACGGCGGCGTTCCTCGGCGTCGCCCGCGTCGGCGGCGGCACGGTGAGCCTTGTTGACGTTAAAGACCTCGTCGTGCTTGCGCCACGGACCGACGGACTCGCCAAAGCTCATCTTAAGGCCGGCGATAAAGCCGCCGAGCCAGCCGATCGGCGCAAACTGCACCAGCGGGAACAGTGAGAACACCCAGGTCAGCAGGACGACTGCCGCCGCTCCCGCAAAGTTGGCAATCCAGTAGTCGCGCTTGGTGATGACACGCTTTTCGCACGCCCACTGGCCGCACAAAAAGCCAATGTAGATCGCAAAGAGAAAGAGCACCAGCGCAAGCACCACGAACGTCCAGCTCATGGGCGCTACTCCCCGTGATGGTGGCCGCAGCAGCACTCGTGGCCGTCAGCATGGCCGTGGCCGCCGGCGCCCTCGGGCGGTGCCGAC